>JBLMXA010000686.1:0-15678 GCA_050257515.1 Acidobacteriota bacterium
CCACGGCGACGTGCACGCGGCCGTGCGGCGACGCGAACACGACGCGCGGCCGCGGATCCCACACGATCGCCCGGCCGTCGTAGCCGCCGCTGACGAACCCGCCGTCGATCGGCTCGACCCAGTGGACCTCGTCGACGTGCGCGCGCAGCACGTCGTGTGCGACGCCGCGCGCGAGCGCCTCGTCGGCGATCGCCCACGCGATCCCGGGATCGACGTCGCGCGACGTCAGCGTCTGCAGCCAGCCGAGCGCCTCGGTCGGGTCGCGCGCGAGCGCCTCGCGCGCGGTGCGCAGCACGAGCTGGTTCGTGCGGCTCTCGAGCGAGCGCCGCGCGCGCCCGGCGTCGAGCCACAGCGACGTCACGACCGCCGCGAACGTGACGAGCGCGGTCAGCGATCCGCCGATCGCGGCCGCGAGCATGGGCCGGCGGCGCACGAACCGGACCGCGCGCTCGAGCGCGGTCGGGGTGCGCACCGAGACGGGGAGGCCCTGCAGGAACCGCCGTACGTCGTCGGCGAGCGCGGCGACCGACTGGTAACGCAGCGCGGGATCCTTCGCGAGCGCCTGCATCGCGATCGCCTCGAGATCGCCGCGCAGCGCCGGGTCGCGCTTGCCGAGCGGCACCGCTGGCTCCTCGCAGATCAGCACGGTCAGGATCGGCAGCGGCACCTCGCGCGCGTCGTACGGCAGCTCGCCGCACGCGAGCTCGTAGAGCATCACGCCGAGCGTGTACACGTCGGTGCGCGCGTCGACCTGATCGGCGCGCAGCTGCGCCTGCTCCGGGCTCATGTAGATCGGCGTGCCGACCAGCTCGCCGGCGCGCGTCGCCTTCGGCGTCGAGCCGTCGTCGTGGACCAGCCGCGCGATGCCGAAGTCGAGCACGACGACCTTGCCGTCGACCGTCACCATCACGTTCGACGGCTTGAGATCGCGGTGGATCACGCCCTTGAGGTGCGCGTAGTGCACCGGATCACACAGCTCGGCAAACAGCGCGAGCTTGCGCGCGAGCGGCAGGTTCTTCGCATAGCGATCGAGCGTCGCGCCGTCGACGTACTCCATCGCGAGGAACGGCTTGCCGCCGGCGTCGCCGGCCTCGAGCACGCGCGCGATCCCCGGATGATCGAGGCGCGCCATGATCTGGGCCTCGGTCTGGAACCTCAGCAGCGCGCTGCCGGACGCCGATTCGAGCACCTTGATCGCGACCCGGCGCCGCGGCGACACCTGCTCGGCCTCGTACACCGTGCCCATCCCGCCCTCACCGAGCACTCCCTGTACGCGGTAACCGGGGATCGCGAGGGCCGCAGAGTTGGCACGCGGACGCAAGCTCGCGGTTCGCGCATTGCCAGCGTCCGGAAGCGTATCGTCCCTCTCCACGCTCCTTTCACTGTATCAAAGGGCACTTGCCGCCGAGCCAGTCGTTCGTCATGCTTGAGATGTGGTCAAGCTCCTCGTCGGATTCCTCAAGGGTGCGGTGATCGGAGGCGCCGTTGGCTACGGTGCGTTCGCGATCCAGGACTCGTTCAGCAACGCTTGGCTCACCTACGGCGTGATCGGCCTGCTCGTCGGCCTGTTTGTCGGCCGGCCGCTGTGGTCGCTGATCCGCGACAAGGGCTCGACCACGGTCACCGCGATCCTCAAGGGGGCGTTCGGCTTCGGCGTCGGGTGCGGCCTGTACGCGCTGATCGCCAAGGCGTGGAATCCGTCGCTCGAGATCTCGACCGTGCCCAACGTGTTCGCGTGGCCGCCGGTGCTCGGCGGCCTGATCGGTGCGGTGTACGGCGCGTTCGTCGAGGTCGACGACGCGATCGGCGATGACGCGGCGAAGAAGGACGACAAGTCCGGCCCCGCGAAGCAGCTGCCCGGCAAGGCCGGCAAGCCATAGCGACCTGACCAGCCGAGCTGCCAGGCCGCCGTGGTGACCGGTCGGCTCCGGGAGATCTCGCGGACTTAGGCCAGGCACGCCGGCTGCTCGTACCGCCGGCATGCGCGACATCCGCCTGTTCCTCCTGGGTCACCTCGCCCTGATCGCGGTCGCCGTGCTCGGCAGCATGTGAGCTACAGCTCGGCGTCGATCGCGAGGCCGACGAGGTCGCGCGATCCGTCGTAGGTGCCGGTCGGCAGCGCGGCATCGCCGGACGGAAACGGGTTGTCGTGCTGCCACAGCGACGCCGACGTCTTCGCGACCGACCACGTGCGCGCCCAGCCGAGCGAGATCGTGAAGTCGCCGGCGGAGATCTCGAGGCCGGCCGCCGCGGTGTGGCCGGCGAGCTCGCCGAACGCCGGCGACAGCCGCGCCGCCGGCGTGCCCGCGGTCGTGTAGGCGTAGCCGGCGGTCGCCCACAGAAAGCCGCCGATCAGCTCGACGTCGATCGCGGCGCGCAGCGCGCCGTGGGTCTGGCTCGCCGCGCGGGACGGCAGCTTCGTCAGCGGTGCCGTGTCGCCGCTCGCCTCGTCGGAGATGTCGAGCCCCGCGAGCCGCCACGCCGGCGCCTGCGCCGTCGACGACAGCAGCCACAGATCGCCGCCGACCTCGCCGATCCAGTGCTCGCCCGCCCACCGCACGCCGGTGCGCACCGTCACCGGCTCGTGCAGCACCAGATGCGACGACGGGTACGTCACGGTCGAGCCGACCGCGGCGTTGCCCATGCTCGGCGTCGGATCGGTCGTGCGATAGGAGCCGTCGAGCGAGGTCGCCGCGGTCCAGCCGACCGAGGCGGCGAGCTCGACGCGCGTGTCGGTCGGCGCGATCAGCACGCCGGCGACCGCGGTCGGCGCGTAGCCGGTCGCGCTCGCGGTGACGAGCACGTCGCGATCGCGCTCGAACACCTGGCCGGTGCCGACCGCCAGCGAGCTCGCCCACACGCTGCGCGTCTCGTCGAGGCGGACGCGCGCGCCGCCGACCGCGACGCCGATCGCGACCGCGTCGCCGAGCCGGTGCGCCGCGCCGACCATCAGCGTGTCGCGGCGGAGCGCGCCGGCGACGCCGGCGTAGCGGTACTGGTAGCGGTTCGCGAGCAGATCCGGCGAGTCGACGGGGAAGTCGGTCGGCGAAGCGAGCGCGCGCGATGATGCCGCCGCGGTCTGCGCGCCGATCCCGATCACCCAGCCACCGAGCGAGCCCTCGACCGCGATCGCGGGCAGCGTGCTCGACGAGGCCTGGTCGCGCGCGACCGGCGCGTCGCTGTTCGCCGGCCGCCAGGTCACCGCGTCGTCGGCGAGCACGATGCCGAGCTGCACGCGCCACGTGTCGCGCCGCGCGAGCCCCGCCGGGTTGACGAGCAGCGCGCCGCCGCCGTCGTCCGAGACCGTGCCGGCGCCGGCGCGGCCGATCGCGCGCACGGAGCCGGCGTCGACCACGAGCCCGCCCGCGCGCGCACTGCTCGCCGCGAGCAGCAGGGTCCACGCGAGCCGGCGCACCGCGCGCGATGGTACAGCGTTACTGCTGGCAGGCGCAGCAGCTGGCGTGTGCCGCGTCGCACGTCTGCTTGCCTCGCTCGCACTTGCCGGCGGCCCACGCGTCGCCCTGGAGCTGCTGCGCGAGATCGCAGATCTTCTGCGCGTTGCCGCAGATCTGATCCGACAGGTCGCAGCTGTCGGTGCACGTCTGGCTGGTGCCGTGGTGGCACGCCTCGTCGTGACTCGACGGCACCTGCCCCATCGGCGTCGCGTTCGGCGTCGTCGCCATCTGCGGCGCCGCCGGCGGCTCGGGCAGCGCCATCTGCGCGCGCTGCGCCTCGATCTGGTTCGATAGCTGCTCGATCTCGCCGCGCGGGCCCCCGGCGGCAGGCATCGGCTGCTGCGGCGCGGGCGCCTGCGATGTCTTCAGCGGCGCCGCGCACGCGACGACGATCACCCACACGAGCGCGAGCTTGGTCACGGCGTCCCCGAGCTGCAGTTGCAGCAGCGCTGCTGTGCCTCGCGACACGACGCCTTCGCGCTCGCGCACTTGTCCTGCGCGTACTCGTCCTGCTTGCCGAGATCGTCGGCGATCTTGCAGATCGCCTCGGCGTTGTCACAGATGTCGCCGGCGAGCTCGCACACGTCGCCGCACTTCGGCGGCACCTCGTGGGTCGCCGTGCACACCGACTTGGCCTGCGGCACGCTGCGGTTGCGCATCTGGAACACGTCGCCGGGCATTGGCTCGAGGTTCATGTGCGCCTCGCGCCGCCAGTCGCGGATCTGCGTCCACAGCGCGGTGATCTCGTTCTCCATGCGGAGATGGCCATCGATGTCGACGGGTTGTTGCGCACCACCGCACGCGACCACGGCGAACGAGACGACCAGCGCGAGCGCGATCGCCCTCACTTCTCCTCCATCAGCTTCTTCTGCAGCTTCGCGTCGATCTCGATCGACTTGTCGTAGCTCGCGATCGCCGCGCGCTTCTCGTCGGCCGCTTGCGCGCCGGCAAGCTGCGCCGCGCGCGCCTCGTGGATCTCGCCCTGCACGGTGTAGAGGTTCGCGACGAAGAAGCTCTCGCGCGAGCTCGCGGCGAGCCCCTCGTTCACGACGCGCATCGCCTCGTCCAGCTCGCCCTTGCCGACGAGCAGCTTCGCGAGCAGCGCGCGGGCGTCGTCGCGCACGTCGTCGGCCTCCGGCGCGCCGGCCGGGAACTGCAGGGACAGGATCTCGCGCACCGAGGCGATCGCGTCGTCGAGCTTGCCATCGCTCATGTAGACCTTCGCCTTGTGGTGAAAATTCTTCGCCTGCGACAGCGCGATCATCAGGTTCTGGTCGATCACGTCGGTCGGCTCGGCGGTGTGCGTCGCCGACGGCGCCGGCGCCGGCTCGCGCTCCTGCTGCGAGCACGAGCACGCAGTGACCAGCATCACGACGAACAACAGGTACTTCATGGCTTGCCTCCACGCAGCCGGCGCTCGCGGTAACCATCGAGCCGGTCGGCGAAGATCGTGTCGATGCGCGTGCTCGCGTCGGCCGCGCGCTCGCGCGGGATCGCGCCGATCAGCGGATCGGCCGGCCGCGACCGCCAGGTCGTCGGGATCTCGATCTGGGCGGCCGCCGGGATCGTCACGACCTTCGCCGGCGCGCGCAGCCACAGCAGGATCGCCGCGGCCGCGACCAGGGTCGTGGTCGCCGCGATCGCCCACGGCGCCCACCGCCGCGCCCGCGCGCGCTCGATCGGAGTGACCCCGCTTCCGCTCGCCGGCCCGCCCTTGCCGCCGATCGCCGCGTGCAGCGCGTCCTCGACCGCCGAGCGCACGCGTGCGGCCGGCAGCTCGACGTTGCCGCTCGCGGCGCGGATCACGGTCGCCGCCTCGAGCAGCGCGCGATCGTCCGCGGTCATCGCCGCGGGCGTGCGGCCCGCGAGCGTCTTGTCGACGAGCTCGCCGAACGTCTTCGCGTGCGCGCGCTCGCTCGCCGTCGCCTCGGCCTCGGGCTCGGGCACCGGGCCCGCCAGCAGGTCGTCGTCTTGGTTATTCGCCATCGTGATCTCCGAACTGCTTGCGGAACGCGCGCACCGCGCGGAACAGGAGCACGTCGAACGTGCCGACCGTGACGTCGAGCCGGCGCGCGCACTCCTCGCGCGAGAGCTCCTGGATCAACCTCAGCTCGATCGCGGTGCGATAGCGCTCCGCAAGCCGACCGAGCGCCGCGTCGATGTGCGCGCGATGCGCGCGGCGCTCCTGATCCGCCATCAGCTGCGCGTCGGCGTGGGTGTCGGGATCGGTCTCGACCGCCACCTCGTGCACCATCGCGTCGGCGAGCTTGCGCGAGCGCTTGGCCTGGCGGTGCACGTCGTAGACCTTGTTGATCGCGATCTGCCGCAGCCACGGATAGATCGACTTGCCCTGCCACGTGAACCGCTTGATCTTCTCGACCGCGGTCGCGAGCGTGTCGCGCAGGACGTCCTCCGCGTTCGCGGTGTCGCCGAGGCGCGGCAGGATCACCGTGCCGTAGAGCGGCTGGGCGTAGCGTTCGAGCAGGGGGCGCATGGCGTCGAGGTGACCTGCCTGGGCTTCCTCGACCAGGCGTTGCTCCTCTTCGAGCTCCACGCGGTGCCGGTCATCGGCTGGTTCGGAGGCCACAGGACATACCCTCAACGCGAGCCGGAACCGGAGCTTACACGCGTTCCTGTGTAGAGCACCTCGACCAGCTCGAGGCCGTGCGCCGGCGCGGTCTGGCCGGCGCGCGTGCGGTCCTTCGACGCAAGGATCTCGGCCACTTGCGCCGCGGCGAGCCGGCCGGTGCCGACATCGACCAGCGTGCCGACGATGATCCGCACCATCTGGCGCAAGAACGCGTTGCCGCGGACTTCGACGATCACCCGCTCGTCGGGCGCGGCGATCGCGATGTCGTCGACGCGGCGCAGCGTGGTCCGCGCGGTACACCCGGCTGCGCGAAACGCCGAGAAGTCGTGCTCGCCGTGCAGCGCGCGCGCGGCCTCGCGCACCGCCGCCAGCTCGAGCGGCGCGGAGTGGTGCCACGCGCGCGGCGTCAGCGGCGAGCGATCGGGGCGCGCGAGGATCGTGTAGCGGTAGAGCTTGCCGGTCGCCGAGTACCTGGGGTGGAAGTCGTCGGGCACCTCGCTCGCGTCGCGGATCGCGATCGCGTCCGGGAGCAGCGAGTTGAGCCCGCGCCGCACGCCGTGCAACGCGATCGGCCGCACGGTGCGGAAGCTGCAGACCTGGCCGCGCGCCGACACGCCGGCATCGGTGCGCGACGCGCCGATCACGGTGGCGTCGTGCTGCAGCAGCTTGCCGAGCGCCTCCTCGAGGTGCTGCTGCACGCTCGGCCCGTTGGCCTGGCGCTGCCACCCGGACAGCTGCGTGCCGTCGTACTCGACGACGAGCTTGATGTGGCGCACGCACGAACGTTACGCGATCGTCGCCGCGATCGGCACGTGATCCGACGGCATGTCGCGCGACGGCAGCGGCGTGTCGTCGGCGACCGGCGGCGCCGGCAGCGCGGTCGCGGCGCGGCCGCGCACGAGGATGTAGTCGATCCGCTTGGCGCGACCGTTCGGGTTCGCGGTCGGCGTGCCTCCGGGATCGACGTAGCCGGCGTCGAGCAGCAGCGCGAGCGCGTCGTCGCCGGGCTCGACGTTGAGATCGCCGCAGATCACGTCGGGCGCGGCGGCGGCCAGCGCGCGCGCCTGGCGGATCGCCCACCGCGCGTCGGGCGGCGTGCCCGGCGGATCCCAGCGCAGGTGCGTGGTCGCGACGCGCAGGCCATCGATCGTCGCGAGCAGCGCGACGAATCCGCCGGCGAGCTCGAGCGTCGTCACGTCGTCGAGCGCCGACGCGCGCGCGAGCATCGCGACGCCGTCGGGCTTGCCGCGCTTGCCGGCGAACCGCAGCTCCCAGCCGGGCAGCCGCACCCGGATCGCGGCGACCAGCGCGGGCTCGACCTCCTGCAGGCAGCCGACGTCCGCCGGATCGTTTGCGAGCGCTTCGACGATCGCGGCCGTGCGCGCGCCGCGGCGGAGCAGCGCCGGCTCGCTGCGCGGGTAATAGCTCGCGCGGATGTACGAGTCCGCGAGGACGTTCCAGGACAGCAGGCGCACCGGCTCGACTAGCAGCCTGGCGCGTCCTCGAGGCAGCTGCAATTCGCGTTCGGCTCGCCGCGCATGCCGCGCTGCTGCGATAGCGAGGTGCACGCCGAGTTGCACGCGTCGAGCGTGTCGAACCGCTGGCACGCGTCGCCGCCGCCGGCCTTCGCGTAGCGCATGCCGAAGAACGTGGGCGGCGCGGCGTCGACGCGGTTCACGGTCATCACCGGCTCGGGCGCGGCCGCGGTCTGCACCGGCGCGCTGCTGTGATGAATGACCGTGCGGTGCAGCTCGATCGGCTGCGGCGCGGGCATCGCGGCGAGCACCTGCGGCGCGGCCGCCTGGACCGCCGCATTCGCGATGACGTGGACGTCGATCCGCGGCGCGACCGGCGCGACCACGCGCACCGTCGCGTGGCCGAGCGCGGCGAATCTCCCGCCGAGCTGGGCCGCGCGCTCGCGCAGGCTGGGCGGATGGCAGGCAGCGACCAGGACGGCGGCGACGAGCACGGCGTTGCGCATGCTCCCGGGTTCGAGCAAGCGCGATGCCCGCGCTGCGCGCAGCGATCTCGCGGCATTGCACGCCGCTGGCAAGCTCGGTAGCCGGCTCTAGAAGCTGGCCTCGATGCCGAGCGTTCCCGCGTTCTGGCCGTCGCGGGTGGAGTCGTGGAGCAGCAGCGCGCCGTCGTACCGCAGGTATCCCGCGACGTGACGGAGCGGCAGCCGATAGCGCAGCTCGAGCGCACCGGCCGGGCCGAGGCCGTTGCCGAGGTGGAGACCGAGGCCGCCCGCGAGATCGAGGCGGCGCAGCACGCCGACGCGATCGACCATGCCGAGCAGCGTGCCCTCGACGCTGGTCACGCCATCGACGAGCCACAGCGAGCCCTCGACGCCGAGCTTCGTGCGGCCGCCGACCTCGAAGCTCGCGCGCGGCGCGACGAGCGCGCTCGTCACGCCGGCCTCGCGCGCGGCGCCGAGCGCGAGCGAGAAGCGCAGCCGGCGCTGCGACAGCGGCGACGCCGACTCGACCGCGATCGTCTCCTCGCTCTCCATCGACAAGCCGCGATAGTCGGCGCCGGTCGCGACACCGCCCTGCGCCTCCGGCGGCGCCTCGGGCGCGCGCGTCTCGCTCTTGTCGGACTCGCGTCCTTCGTCGTCGTCGGCCTCGTCGCGATGGGCCCGCTTCGGCGACTCGGGACGCGCCGCGACCGGCGGCGGCACCGGCGCCGGGCTCGGCGCCGCGATCGGCTCCTCCACGGGCGGCGCGTGCTGCACGGGCGGCGCGTTCTGCACGGGCGGGCGGTGCGCCGGATGCGGCGGCCGCTTCGCCGGGCGGTTGTCGGCGGTCTTGGTCGCGGTGGCCTCGCCGCCCTTCGCGGCGTGGCCCGCCGGGCGCTTGCCTTCGATCTGATCCTTGTCGCGCAGCGCCGTGGTGTCGACCGCGAGCTCGCGCTTGACGGTCTGCCACTCCATGCCGGCGGGCACCGAGACCGGCACCGGCACGGTGTGCTTGACGCCGCCCTGGACGACCACCTCGTCGCCGATGGCGATCATCGAGGTCATCGGCGACACCAGGCCGTAGCGCAGCGCGTGCGCGGCGATCGCGCCCGGCTGGTTCGCGGCGATCAGCTCGTCGAGCTTCATGCGCGCCCACCGCCGCGCGAGCGGGCCCTTCGGCGTGGTCGCGCCCTCGGGAGGCTTCCTGACATCGACGGTGCCGAACGCGAACACGTCGCCGCGGGCGCGCGCGTTCGCGGCGTGCGCGCGATCGACGCGCGCGACGACGAGCATCGCCTGGCCGGCGCCGAGCCGCGGCAGCTGCGCGGGCACGACCTCGCGCGCGGCGAGCGTGCCCCACGTCACCTGCAGCGGCGCGGGCGCCGACGCGACGTCGGCGACCGTCTGCTGCGCGAGCGCGGCGAGATCGTCGTCGATCACCGCGTAGCGGATCGTCCCGCCGGTCGCGCTCGCGATCGCCTGGAGCAGCGCGCGATTCGGCGCCGGGCCGACGCCGATCACGTGGATCGGCCCGCCGACCTGCTTCGCGGCGGCGAGCGCCGCGCGATCGTCGGCGACGAGGCCGTCGGTGACGAGCACGACCGCGGCGCCCTTCGCGTGCGTCTGGGCGAGCACCTTCGTGAGATCGAACACGCCGGGCGGCGCCTTCCACCCCTGCTCGAGCGCGCGCAGCGCCTGCTCGGGTGCCTGGTAGTCGCCGGCGACGAGCGCGACGCGATCCCTCGCGGACAGCGCGGCGAGCAGCGCGCGCACGACCGGCCGCTCGATCGCCTCGGCGTCGCCGCGCGTGGTCGCCGCGCGATCGACGAGCAGCACCGCGCGCACCTCCTTCGTGCGCGCCCCGGCCGCCGGTGCGGCGACCATCACCGCGGCGTAGCCGCCGTCGTCGTCCTGCTCGACCCAGCCCTCGTCCGGGAGCTTGCCCTTCCAGCGCACGATCGCGTCGTGATCGCTGTGCTCGTCGACGAGCACGTAGCTCGCGCCCTGCTTCTTCAGCTCGTGGGTCGGGCTCGTGACGTCGTCGACGGCGTCGGCGAGCTCGAGCACGACCTCGGTGCGGCCGCCCGCGCCGGGCGAGGCGGCGGGTGTCACGCGCGACGCGTCCGGCGCGCGATCGGTGTCGGGTGCGTGGCCGGTGCCGGTCGTCGGCCGCCCGCTCGCGGTCCCCGGCACGTAGCGCGGCGCCACGACCATCGGCAGCGCGAGCTGCCAGGTGCCTGCCTCGTAGCGCGCGACCGTGTCGTAGCGCAGCGTCACCGTGATCTTCGCGTGCGGCGGGATCGCCGACACCGTCTGGGTGAACACGTCGGCGCGCTCCTGGTCGAGCAGCCCGGCGCCGAGCCCCGCGGCGACCGCCTCCTCGTAGCGGCGCTGCGCGTCGGCCCGCCTGACGATCGACGCGTGGATCGTCCGCGACCCGTAATCGATCGCCATCGCGCTGACCGCCGCGTCGGGCGGCAGCGGGAAGATGTACGTGGCCTCGACCGTGCGATCGCTGTCGTTGCGGAACGTCTGCGCGACGGTCGCCTCGACCATCGGCCCGCGCACGCTGACCGACATCTTGCTGTCGACCATCGGCAGCGGCGCCGAGGTGGACGGGTACATGCCCATGCGCGACGGCAGGCTCGTCGCGCCCGCGGTGGCGGTGGCGAGCATGACGAGGACGCAGGCCAGGCGCATGGCGTCTACACGTTAACGCACCAGGGCGGCCAACGATCTGAAGACAATAGGGAATAGGCAACAGAGAACCGAGAGGTCTGAATTTCCGGACTGTTCAGACTTCTCGGTTCTCTGTTGCCTATTGCCTATTCCTTCGCGATGAGGCCCCGGATCAGCGTCCACGTCGCGAACGCGATCACGAACAGCGTGCACACGACCAGCACCCACCAGCCGCCGCTCGTGCCGTACTTGATGTCGAGGATGACCGCGCCGACGATCGCGGCGGCGGCGACGCCGAACGAGCCGCCGGCACGGGTGAGCAGCGCTTTGCGACTGTTGGGATCGTCGGGCATGCGACCGCGATCCTAACCAAAACGCGCGAGCCGCGCGGCACATTCCACGTGTCTTCGGGGCCACACACTTCCTTAACCTCGCGCGCGACGGGCACTTACGGCCGGCACTGGCGGTGCAGGAGCGGCGCGCATGCGCCTCTCGCGTCTGTGTGTCCTCCTCCTCGCGGCCGGCTGCGGCTCGAGCCCCGCACCGCACGACCTGCAGGTGATGTCGTACTCGCCGCAAGGCGCGGTCGACAAGGCCCAGCCCGTCGAGATCCGGTTCGACAAGCCGGTCGTCGGCGAGGACATGATCGGCAAGCCGGCGGCGGCGACGAGCGTCGTGATCGCGCCCGCGATCGCGTGGAAGGGCTTCTGGCAGGACCGCCAGACGCTCGTGATCGAGGCGATCGACCCGCTCGCGCCGTCGACGCGCTACGAGGTGTCGCTCGCCGGCGAGCTCGGCAAGCGGACGAGCGAGTTCACGTTCTCGTTCGTGCACGAGCCGCTCGCGGTCGAGGGCATCTGGGGCATCGATGCCGACTCGCTGCCGCCCGACGGCGACGTGCCGCTGTCGTTCAACCAGAAGGTCAGGCCCGAGGATGCGGCGGCGCACTGCAAGCTCACCGGCGACAAGGGCGACATCGCGCTGAAGGCGAAGCCCGGCGAGCCAGCGACGAATATCGCGCTGCACCCGGCGGACAAGCTCGTGCCCGGCGCGGCCTACACGCTCGCGTGCAGCTCGCTCGGCGGCGCCGGCGGCAACGCGGTGATGGACAAGCCCTACTCGCTCGCGGTGCACGCGCGGCCGCTGCTGTCGATCGCGAAGGTCGATCCGCAGGGCGACGACGTGGCGCCCGACGAGCTGTCGATCACGATCTCGTTCACGACGCCGGTCACGCTCGACGCGGTCCGCAAGGCGGTGAAGGCGTCGCCCGCGATCCCCGGGATCGATCAGGGCTACCTGAGCAGCGACGGCACCGAGTACAAGGTGACGACCGATCTCGAGACCGAGACCGACTACGCGATCTCGATCAAGCAGCTCGCCGACAAGTACGGCCAGCAGCTCGCGAAGCCGTTCGAGGCGACGTTCCACACCGGCGACGCGCGGCCGCGGCTGTCGATGGAGCGCGGCATCTTCGCGCTCGAGGCGAGCGCGCCGGGTTACCCGGTGTGGTCGCGCAACGTCGGCAAGTTCGACGTCCAGTGCGCGCAGATCCCGAAGGACCGGCTCGTCCAGCTGCTGACGACGGACATGAACTACGACGCGTGGGGCGGCAACGACGACACCAAGGACATCGACTGGAAGGCGCTCCACGTCAAGCCGAAGACCGCGCACCACAAGACGACGCAGAAGAACAAGTGGCAGCTGACGCAGCTCGATCTCGGCGCGACCTGCGGCGGCGTCTCCGGCGCGCGCGGCGTGTACCTCGCGGACGTCAAGAGCGATGACGTCGTGCCCGATCCGGATCGCATGTGGCTGACGCCGCGGACCAACCGCGTGCTCGCGAACGTCACCGACCTCGGCGTCGTGATCGAGGCGGGCACCGCGTCGGGCCTCGTGTGGGTCACCCAGCTGTCGAACGGCCAGCCCGTCGACGGCGCGCAGGTCGCGGTGTTCACGCCCGCCGGCAAGAAGGTCTACGAGGGCACGACGAACAGCGACGGCATCCTCAAGGTGCCGGGCAGCGCGCTGCTGAAGAACCAGAAGCCGACGAACGACGAGGACGAGGAGGCGAAGTACGACTGGGACTACTACCGCGCGCAGCGGCTGATCGCGACGATCGAGAAGGGGAACGACCTCGCGGTCGTCGACGGCAACTGGTCGAACGGCATCCAGACGTGGAACTTCGGCGCACCCGAGGATCGCTCGGCCGGCGCGACGCGCATCCGCGGCTTCATCCAGAGCGATCGCGGCCTGTATCGCCCCGGCGAGCAGGTCCACTTCAAGGGCATCGTCCGCGAGATCGCCGGCGCGCTGCCGCCGCGCGTGCCGAGGCAGCAACCGGTCGCCGTCGAGGTGCAGGACAGCCGCGGCCAGAGCGTGCTGTCGACGAAGGCGAAGCTGTCGAGCTTCGGCGGCTTCGCGTTCGACCTCCAGCTGTCGCCGGAGGCGTCGCTCGGCGACTACTACGTCGCCGCGACGGTCGCCGGCCAGACGTTCCGCGAGCGGTTCAGTGTCGAGGAGTTCCGGCCGACCGCGTTCGAGCTCCAGCTCGAGAGCGCCGTGAAGAACCCCAGGCCGGGCGAGCGGCTCGCGTTCGAGCTCGAGGCGAAGTACCTGTTCGGCGCGCCGCTGGGCGACGCGAAGGTCGAGTGGACGCTGCGCAAGCGCGATCACGTGATGCAGTTCCCCGGCTACGACGAGTACACGTTCTCGAGCAACCCGCGCATGTGGTACTGGTGGGGCGGCTACCGCGACGACTACGGCCAGTTCGTCGCCGACGGCACCGGCACGACCGACAAGCAGGGCCACCTCAAGATCGCGGCGCGCGACGGCGACAGCAAGGGCGACGGCCCGGTCGACTACATCGTGTCGACGAGCGTCACCGACTCGACCGACCAGACGCTCGGCAAGAGCGTCGTCGTCACCGCGCACCGCACGCAGTTCTATCTGGGCATGCACGCGAACGAGTTCGTGCAGGCCGTCGGCATGCCGTTCGGCGTCAACCTCGTCGCGCTCGATCCGAACGGCAAGCAGGTCGCGACGAAGGCACACCTGTCGTGGACCAAGACCGCGTACTCGTGCGAGTGGCAGTCGGTCGGCTATCGCAGCTACCAGCACTGCGACTCGAGCGACAAGACGATGATGGAGCGCGACGTCGACCTCTCGGCCGGCGGCTCGCACACCGAGCGCATCTACCCGACCGAGCCGGGCGAGTACGTCGTCAAGGTCGAGGCGAAGGACGCGGCGGGCACGCCGGTCGTCGCCGCGAGCGAGATCTGGGTGATCGGCAAGGGAGACGCGTTCTGGAGCGGCGACGAGGGCGATCGGATGACGCTGATCGCGAGCAAGCAGACGTACCAGGTCGGCGACATCGCGCGGCTCGTGCCGCAGGCGAACCTCGTCAAGCCGACCGCGCTCGTCACGATCGAGCGCGACGGCATCCTCGACGCGCGCGTCGTCAAGATGGACAGCGCGAGCGAGGGCGTCGAGCTCGCGATCGCGGACGCGTGGGCGCCGAACGTGTTCGCCCGCGTGTCGATGGTGTCGGGCCGCCACGGCGATGGCGACAAGAACCGGCCGCTGTTCAAGATGGGGCTCGTCGAGCTCAAGGTGTCGAGCGCCCGGAAACAGCTCGACGTCGCGATCTCGCTCGACCGCGATCACGTCAAGCCGGGCGAGCCGGTCGCCGGCAAGATCACGGTCACCCACGGCGGCCAGCCGGTGAAGGCGGAGGTGTCGCTGTCGGCCGCCGACGAGGGCATCCTGCAGCTGATCGCGTACGAGACGCCGAACCCGATGAAGACGTTCTACGCTTCGTACGGGCTCGGCGTCGATGCCGGCACGAACTGGAACCGCGTCGCGCGGCTCGCCGATCCGGAGAGCGGCGATCCCGACGAGGGCGGCGACATGAAGAGCAAGGGCGACGGCCAGCGCGTGCGCAGCAAGTTCGTATCGAGCGCGTACTGGGCGCCGATGCTGGTGACCGACGACCGCGGCGAGGTCGCGTTCCACTTCACCGCGCCCGACAACCTCACCGCGTTCCGGCTGATGGCGGTCGCCGCCGATGCCGCGGGCGATGACTTCGGCGCGGGCGAGCTCCGGCTCACCGTCAACAAGCCGCTGATGGCGCAGCCGGTCCTCCCGCGGTTCATGACCAGCGGCGACCGCGCGGTCGTCGGCGTCGAGATCCAGAACCGGACCGACGACGCGGGCACCGCCACGGTGACCGCGACCGCGAACGGCGCGGTGCTCGACGGCACGAGGCAGGAGGTGCAGGTCGCGGCGAACGGCTCGGCGCGCGTGCGGTTCACCGCGAAGGCGTCGCAGAACGCCGCCGTGACGTTCGGCTTCAAGGTCGTGATGGGCAAGGAGCAAGACGCGGTCGAGGTCACGATCCCGATCGACAAGCCGCGCGTCGTCGAGACGCGCACGCTCGCCGAGACCACGCTCAAGGACGGCGAATCGTGGCAGGGCGGCATCGGCGCCGGCAGCGACGTGCTGCGCGGCGAGAGCACGCTCGCGATCACGGTCGACCGCACCGGCGTCGGCGATCTGGTGCCCGGCCTGCGCGCGCTCGTCGAGTATCCGTACGGCTGCCTCGAGCAGACGATGTCGCGCCTGGTCCCGCTGCTCGCCGCGAAGGACCTCGCGAAGACGCTCGACGACGCGAGCCTGCAGGGCACGAAGATGGACCGGTTCGTGCGCATCGGCGTCGCGAAGATCCTGCGCCACCAGCAGGGCGACGGCCTGTTCTCGCTGTGGCCGCAGTCGCAGACGTACCCGCACCTGGCGGCGTACGCGCTGTGGGGCCTGACCGTCGCGCAGAAGGCGGGCGTCGAGGTGCCGGCGGACACGTTCGACCGCGGCACCGCGGCGCTCGAGGCGTGGGCGAACGGCGCCGGCAACATGAAGCCCGACGGCGACGGCGCGACGATGGCGATGGCAGCGTACGTGATGGCGTGGCGGGGCAAGCCCGACACGGCGCTGAACGCGCGGCT
>JBLMXA010000687.1:0-2805 GCA_050257515.1 Acidobacteriota bacterium
GTACTGGCCACCCGCGATCACGTGCCATGCCTGCTCGAGCCCCAGCGCGGGCGTGCCGAACACCGCGCTGGTATCGCTCGCGGCGCGTGCCTGGTGGTAGCGCCCACCATCGGCGCGCAACACGACCTGGTCCGACAGCTTCCACTGCACCGACGCTCGCGGATCGCCGGTGAACAGGATCTGCTGGCTGCCGATGCTCGGCGTCGCGCCCACGCGCGGTGTGAGCCGGCTCGCGGTGAGCAGCCACGCGTCGCCGCGCACGCCCGCGGTCGCGACGACCGGACCGGCGTGAGCGTCGAGGGCGACGTGCGTCGCGGCGTCGATCGTCGTCGCGTGCCAGTCGTCGGCGGCGACATCGTCGCCGGGCGGTTGACCGAAGATGTGGAGGTCGCCCTCGCGCGCGGGGATCGTCAGCGAGCCGAACCGGCGGATCGTCGCGACCTCGCCGTCGAGATCGACGCCGGCGGTGACAGTCGGGCCATCCGCGAACCGCTGCTGCTGCACGCCGCGCGCACCGCCGACCCACGCCTGCTGCGCGACGTTCGCCGGGATCAGGCCGACCACCAGATCGTCGGAGCTGCGGTCGTGGCCGATCCACAGCTGCGCGCTAGCGTAGCCATCCTGACGATCGCGCCGGATCGTCGCCTGCGCGCGCGCGAACCGCTGATCGATCTGCTCGTCGACGGCGGTCGACGGATCGCTCGACGCGAGCGAGCGGTCGAGGAAGTCGAGCGAGCCGAGCGCCCACGCGGTGAGCACGGTGTCGTCGGCCAGTGGCGCGCGCACGACGAGCTGGCCGTCGCTCCACCGCGGCAGCGGCGCGTTCGGCGCGAGCGTCTTCGGATCCTCGATCAGGCCGACGGCGCGATCGAGCCAGCTCTGCCGCACCGCCGCCGCGATGGTCGCGTCGCCGAGCTTCGTCTTGCCCTCGAGCGAGCCGTCGAGCACGTCGGCCTGCGCGCGCCAGTGGGGTGCCTTGTCGGGATCGGCAAGCCCGATGTCGATCACGCCACCGATCGCGCGCCCCCGATCGACGCCGAACGCCGCCGGCGTGAGGTGGATGTCGCCGATCAGATCGTTGCCCACCGCCGAGCGATAGCCGCCGACGTGATAGAGCGCGGGCACCGGGACGCCGTCGACGAACACGCGGGTGTCGTTGGGCGCCGCGCCCCACACGACGATCTCCGTCGACCCCGCGCTCGGCCGCGCGACCGACGGCAGCGACTGCACGATCTTCGCGGCGTCGCCACCGCCGGGCACCGCGCGCGCGAGCTTCGCGTCCACCTTGATCTCGCCGACCGCGGTCGGCGCGAACCCCTTGACCTCGATCTGCTCGCCGGTGGGCGCCTCGGCCTGGTCGACCTCGATCGTGACATCGGCCGAGCCGCCGCGCGCGAGCTTGACCGGCTGCTTCGCGGGCTTCAGCCAGTCGGCGGTGACGTCGATCGTGTAGCTGCCCGGCGGCACGTCGACCGAGAACGCGCCGTCGTCGCCGGTCGCCGCGAGCTGATCGCCGACGACGATCGTCGCGCCGGCGACCGGCTGGTGCGTCGCGCGGTCGACGACGTGCCCGGTGATCGGCTCGGCCCGCGCGCCGTGATCGAGCACGAGCACGAGCACGAGTACGAGCACGACCTTCATTGAATGGATTGCTGGAGCGCCGTCGTCCCCGCGCCGTTGCCGTGCGGCTCGTAGGCGACGTCGTACGGCGTCGCGATGCCGCGCGCGGACGCGACGAGCTCGCCGGCGCGATAGATCGTGACGGCCCACGGCGCGCTCGCATCGCCGCACAGCGAGCGCGCGTCGACGCGCACCGTGTACGTGCCGGCCGGAATCGTCGGCGCGATCATCTGGCCGGCGCAGCTGCGCGGCTTCCAGATCACGTGCTCGCTCGGCTTGCCGTCGCGCGTGCACGACGCGTTGCCGTCGCGATCGAGGATGCCGCCCGCGGCCCAGCCGCACGGATCGACGGGCTCGCCCGGCGGCGGCAGCTGGTAGGTGTTCGGGTGCTCGACCCAGGCCTCGGCGCCGGTCGGATCGACGACGTGGAGATCGAGATCCGCGGCGCCCGTCCACTCGAGGCCGATCACGAGATCGCCGTCGGGCGGTGGATCCTCGGCCGCGACGAGCGGCACCGCGGTCGGCTCGCCGATGTGGCCCGCGCCATCGACCGCGGCGACGTCGAGCTCGAACGGCCCGGGGCCGAGCGCGTCGTCGAGCCCGAACGTCGCGTGCACGTTCGGCTGGCCCGGCGTGTCGAAGTCGGGCGCGCCGGCCGCGACGATCCACGCGCCGCGCGCGCCCGGGATCCCGGCGACGATCGCCGTCGCGTCGGGATCGAGCACGACGCGCAGCGCCTCGCGGTTGCCGCCGAGCACGATCGTCTGCTCGGTGGTCTGCACGGTCGGCATCGCCGGCCCGCCGGTCGCGGCCGGGAACGGTCCGGGCCGGAACTGCGCGCCGTCGACGTAGATCAGCGCGTCGTAGCCCGGATCGGACGACGCGCCGTCGGTGCAGCCCGGAGCGAGCACGAGCGCGAGCACGGGCACGAGCGCGAGGCGGAGCCCCCGCATGTCAGAACTCCGCCTGCGCGCGCACGACGAAGCGATCGTCGCCGATCGTCGCCGGCAGGCCGTTGTCCGCGAGCCCCAGCGGGTTCCGCGCGTGATCGTACTCGAACGACAGCGTCGCGGTGCCGCGCTGCGCGGCGGCGAGGAACGCCCACGTCGAGAACACGCGATGCGTGCCGACGAGCGCGGTGCCGAGCTGCTTGTTCGCGTCGCGATCGGCGTCGTAGCGGTCGTA
>JBLMXA010000688.1:0-2950 GCA_050257515.1 Acidobacteriota bacterium
CGCGTCGGCCACCGCGCGCTCGTGCTCGGCGCGATCGCGCTCGCGCAGCACGCCCGCAAGACCGAGTGAGCCGGCGATCGCCAGCACGACCATCGCCGTGAACGTCGCCAACACGCGCGCGCGGTGTGCGCGGACCCAGCGCGTCCACCGCTCGCGTCGGGAATAGTGGTGCGCTTCGACCAGTCGTCCGGTCTGGAACCGGCGGAGCTCTTCGACGAGCTCGCCAGCGGATGCGTAGCGCGCCTCTGGATCGCGCGCCATCGCCTTGTCGACCACGCTCGCGAGATCGAGCGGCGTGCCGGTAGCCAGCTCGCGCACGCGGGGTGGCGGTCCGCTGCGCACCTGGCGCACGAGATCTTCGCTCGCCGACGCGCGATACGGCGGCTCGCCGACGAGCACGTGATAGAGGATCGCGCCGAGTGCGTAGACGTCGGCGCGCTGGTCCACCGACTCGCCGTTCGCCTGTTCCGGCGGCATGTACGCGGCGGTGCCGATGACCGCGCCTGCGCTCGTCAGCTGACCGGACGCGCCGGCCTCGCCGCGGTACGGCGACGCGGGCTGTTCCTCGCTCGCCTCGTCGAGGTCCTTCGCGAGGCCCCAGTCGATCACGACGGTGTCGCCATGCGCACCGACCAGCACGTTGTTCGGTGTCAGATCGCGATGGATCACGCCTCGCGCGTGCGCGAACGCGACCGCCTCGGCCGCGGCGATGATCGCCGGAACCAGCGCGAGCCGCTCGTCGAGCGTCTTCCTGTCGCGGACCGCCTCGCGCAGCGTGCGCCCCTCGACCATGCGCATCGAGTAGAACGGTGTGCCATCGGGCCACTTGCCGATCTCGTAGATCGGCACGATGCCCGGATGCTGCAGCCGCGCGGTCACCCGCGCCTCTCGCTCGAACCGCGCCGCCAGCGCAGGCGCCTTGCCGAGCAGCTCCTTGACGGCGACCGGCCGGCCGATGCGGACGTCGAGCGCTTCGAGGATCCGGCCCATCCCCCCACGCGCCACCTCTCGACCGAGCGCGTAGGCCGCCGTGCTCACCGGTGGGAGCGAGGAATGCTTTCTGCGTTCGTCGGCCGGCGGCAGTGTCGCCGCCACCGCCTGACAGTCGGCGCATTCGCGCAGGTGAGCGTCGAGCAGTGCACCGGCGGTGCCCCCGATCGTGCCCTCGTTGCGCGCGGCGAGCAGCATCTCGAACTTCGCGCACTCGTCACGCAGATCGCGGGCTTCGACTCCGCGACGACGCTCTTCGAGCAGCTCGACGACCAGTCGACACGACGCGCACGCGGCGACGTGCTCGCGAACCGCTGCGGTCGCGTCGCGCTCCAGCGCCGATAGCTCCGGGCACTCACTCATCTACGCTCCCCCCGCGAAAGCGCCGGCGCAGCCGCTCGATCGCGGCCCGCACGAGCTTCTCCGCGCCGTCGGCGTTGCCAGACAGATCGAGCTCGCGCGCGATGTCGTCGTAGCTCGCGCCTTCGGTCCAGAGCTCCAGCGCGGAGAGCTGGGGCTCCGGAACTGAACCGGACGCGTATCGCAGCAGCTCCAGCGCGGTGCCGCGATTCGTCATCGGCGGCCGCTCGCCCGGCAGCTTGCTCTGCGAAGGCAGCGTCCCGGGCTCGATCCATTTCCCGGGTGCGCCGCTGCGGTTCGCATCACGCCGGCGATCGCGATAGTTCTCGTGACCGCGCAGGTAGTCGATACCGACGCGCTTCGCGACGACGCGCAGCCACGTCTTGAACTTGAGCTGCGGGTTCGTGCGGCGCGTCTCGACGTAGAGCTTCAGGCGGTGGAAGCCGTCGGCATGAAGCCGCGCCATCACCTCGACGATGATGTTACTGCGATCGTCGTCGCGCTGGCCCACTCGCCCGAGGAATCTCGGATTCCCGACGACCTTCTCGAGCCACGGCTCGACCTGCTCCCACACGGCCCGCCACGACGCGGTGTCACCTTCTGCCGCGCGCGCAACAAACGCCTCGAGCTGCCCTTCATCCACCATGACGTGCACGGACCCTTTGATCGAGAGCGTCGGCGAGGATATCAATCCCATGGCGGATCCAGACGGACGTGCGCGGACGAACGTCACGCGCGGTCCTCCGGCCGGCAGGTCCGCACGACGCCACGGCATTTCCTAGCGGCCGATCGCGGAGCGCATGGCGTCCCGCGTCCATCCGAAGCCGAAACCATCGTAGGGGACGCTGCAGATGGCGTTCGCGAAGCACGGGGGGACCGCGCCCAGCGCCGGGTCGTGCGTGTCGCGTGGAAACACCCCGAAGGTGCATCCACCTACGCCTGCAGGGGCGAACAAGCAAGCGACGAGGACGAGAGCGCGACCGATGGTGTTCATGACTGGCCTCCTGCTCCATCCATACGGGCAGCGTAGCCAATCGCTCACGGTGGCCGCCGTGAGCTTCACGTGATCCGCGCGTGTGCTCCGCGTCAGCGCAGCTTCGCGCGCAGCCAGTCCTCGGCGCGCTTCGCGACGAGCTGCTCGGCGATGTCCTCGCCGGCCTGCACGAGCAGCTGGATCTCCTCGTGCGCGTCGTGCGCGGCGGTGGCGACGGGCAGCTGCACGGGCAGCTCGACGGGGGTCGAGCCGAACAGCGACCCGGCGACGCGCAGCACGCCGCCGTCGTAGGCGAGGTGGAGCGCGATGCCGGCGGGTAGCTCGAGCCGCGCGCGCAGCTGCTCGAGCGAGAGCAACCACGACAGCGGCGTGCGGAACACGGTCGCGGACGACTCGGCGTGCTCGATCGCGATCGCGATCCGGCCGAGGCTGGGCACGAACGCGCTCGGCGCGAACACGAGCTCGGCGTCGTCGATCACGACGTGATCGGCGCGGATCGGCGCGTGCCTGGGGTTCTTGATCTGGAACAGCGCGGCGGTCGAGACCTCGAGCCGCACGCCGCGCACGCCGAGCTCGTGGCAGTGGCGATCGACGAGCGCCCAGCCG
>JBLMXA010000689.1:0-3674 GCA_050257515.1 Acidobacteriota bacterium
GTACGCGGCATCCCAGTCGCGTGCTCGCGGCCGCGCGCGCAGCACGCCGGCCGCGTGCAGCGCCTCGACCGTGGCGGCGAGCTCGCCGGGCGCCGGTGCGGCGCCGTGTACGCGGTCGCGCGCCTCGGGCGCGTCGGCGACCTCGTGCGACGGCACGCCGAGCACGATCGCGTGGCCGTCCTCGCGCAGCGTGGCGAGGTTGCGCTGCACCGCGGGCGCCGCGAGCATCGCCGCGTTCATCGACGGCACGATGACGGTCGGCGCGCGCGTCGCGAGCGCGATCGCGGCGACGAGGTCCGAGAAGTCGCCGTGCGCGATGCGGCCGATCGTCGTCGCGCTCGCGGGGTAGACGACGACGAGGTCCGCCCACTCGGCGAGCGCGACATGCGGCACCGGTGCGTGCGCGGCGCGCGGCCACAGCGACACGTGCGGTTCGCGCCTCGCGATCGCGGCGAGCGCATCGATCGCGACGAACCGCGTCGCCGTCGCCGTCAGCGCGATCTCGACGGCATGGCCGCGCTGCTGGAGCGCCGCGACGAGCGCGGGCGCGTGGGTCGCGGCGATCGCGCCGCTCACGGCGACGACGATGTTCGCGGGCGCGCCCGGCGCGCGCGGCTCCGGCTCGCGCGCGATCGCGCCGGTCTCGGCGAGCAGCGCGACCAGCTGGTCGACGACGGCGCGGCGCTCGCCGAGCGGCCCGGCGAGCTCCTCGACGTGCGCGATCACCTCGGCGCCGCTGCGCGGCTCGGCGAGGTGCGCGAGCACGACGCGCGCGAGCTCGCCGCTCGCCCCCTCGAGCCGGCGCACGGTGCCGTCGCGCGCGACGAGCAGCACGTCGTCGCCGAGCTCGACGGCGGCCGCGCGCGGCGTGCGCACCCAGCGCGTCATGCTCGGCTCCGGCGCTCGCGGCCCGACCGGGCCGCCCGAGGCTCATCAGATGAGGGGTGTATCGACCTGGCCATCGCCGGTCCCGGCATCGACGGTCGGCTTGTCGGACTTGCAGCCGACGCTCGTCGACACCGCGGCGGCGATCGTGCCGGCGACCGACACCGCGAGCACGAGCGGCACGATCAGCCTGCGGCGAGAGGCGGGACGCTGGTCCACACCTGTTTGTATCACGCCGCGGCGTGGGCGACCGGCTCGACGCCGAGCAGCGCGCGCACGTCGGCGAGCGGCGTCGCCCAGTGGTCCTCCCACGGGAACGTCACGAGCTTGTCGGCGCGGCGGCCCGCGAGGAAGGCCTTCGCGACCTCGCGCGGCAGCATCGGCGTGTGGCGCAGCCCGCGGAGCGTGCCGGCGATCGCGAGGATCGCGGTGCTCGGCGCCCGCGTCTGCGCGAACGTGAACGCCTGGAGCGCCACCTCGCCGGCGGGATCGGTGTCGCAGCCGGTGACGACGTGCCACAGGTCATGCGTCTGGCGGACGCGCTGCACGACGTACTTCACGCGCGGATCGCGGATCTCCTCGGGGGGCGTGTCGAACACCTCGGGCGTGAAGCCGCGCGAGCGGAGGAAGCTCGCGTAGGCGTGGCCGAGCGTGCCTGCAGGCAGCGCGGCGAGCGCGTCGAGATCGACCGTGTGCGAGTCGAGCGCGCGGTGCTCCTCGTACAGCTTGCGGCCGTTCGCGTCGGCGAAGAAGTTGTCGATGCGATCCCCCATCGTGCCGGCGTTCGCGTAGCTGCTGAAGACGAGCACCTGGTCGGTCTGCTCGGGATCGGCGAGCACCTTGGCGAGCGCGGTCAGCGCGCGGCGCCAGCGCACGGTGGCCGGCACCTGGGTGATGTCCTCGGAGGTCTGCATCTGGTCCTTCCCGCTGTTGTCATCGTGACAACAACTATTGTCACCTTGATAATAAGCGCGATGCTTATATTGTCAAGGTGCCAATAGCGTGCGAGGATGAGCGTGCAATGGCCCGACCTCGCAAGCGAATCCGCCGAGCGCGCCGGCTGAGGCGCAGCCCCGAGCAGGCGCGGCAGGAGCTGCTCGACGCGGCCGAGCGGGTGTTCGGCGACTACTACCCCGACCAGGTCGGGCTCAAGGAGATCGCGCGCGAGGCCGGGGTCAGCCACGCGCTCGTCACCCACTACTTCGGCACGTACGCGGGGCTCGTCGAGGCGACGCTCGAGCGGCGGATCCGCGCGCTGCGCGAGGACATCATCTTCAAGCTGCGGATCGCCGGCGCGATCTCGAGGCCGGGCGAGCTGCTCGGGATGCTGTTCGAGGCGCTGCGCGACCCGGTGCACCTCAAGCTCGTCAAGTGGCTGGTCGCCAGCGATCGCATGCAGACGGCGCGCGCGTTCGCGTTCCAGGATCAGGGCCTGCAGCTGATCGCCAAGGAGGTCGCCAACGCGGTGATCGGCAAGCCCGAGCGCGACACGATCGCGACGATCGAGGTCGCGCTGCTCGCCGCGGTGTCGGCGGCGTACGGCTACGCGCTCAACAAGTACGCGCTCGCGGCGGCGCTCGGCCGGGTCGCGTCGATCGACCTCGACGACGACGTGCAGAAGGCGCTCGCCGGGATGCTCCAGGCGTTCCTGAAGGAGCAGCTCGGGCCAGCGTTTTCACGCGCGATCGCGCGGGGTTGACAGATCGCGGCGATTTTCGCGAAGGGTCTGCCTGTGGCGGGCACTAGGAACGAGACCCCGAAGTGGATGCCGGGTCGACCGTTCGAGCTCACAGGAGGAACCGATGCGAAGCGTGTGCAAACCCTGGTTGCTGGCAGCATGTGCGGCGGCCGGCGTTGGATGTAGTGGCGGCGAGTCGACCCAGGTCGTCACCGGCAAGGTCACCGCGCGTGGCGCGATCGCGGTGCGTGCCGTCGATGGCAGCGACATCATCACGGAGAGCCGCGTGCGCAGTGACGGCTCGTTCACGCTGTCGCTCCCGGCGGGCCAGCACTACCGGCTGCAGGTCCTGACGTGGGGCGGCGTCCAGCCGATCATGGGCAAGACCGGCGCGCTCGCGTTCGACGTGTGCCAGCCGTCCGATCCATGGGACATGGGCGGCGTCGGCAGCGGAAGCGGCAGCGGCGGCACCGGCGGAGGCGCTGGCAGTGGCGGATACTGCGTGCCGCCGCCGCCCATCGACGCGAACGGCAACCCGTGCGATCCGATGTCGGATCCGACGTGTCTGCCGCCGCCGCCGTGCGATCCGATGACCGATCCGAGCTGCGCGTGCCTGCCACCGCCGCCGCCACCTGGCTGCGACCTCGGCACCGGCTCGGGCTCGAATTGCCCGCCGCCATGCGACCCCGCGACGGATCCGATGTGCTTCCCGCCGCCTCCTCCGCCACCGCCGGGCTGCGACCCGGGCACCGGCTCGGGCTCGGGCTCGGGCTCGGGCTACGGCTCGGGCGACGGCTCCAGCTGCCCGCCGCCCCCGCCGCCGCCGTGCGATCCGATGACGGATCCCACGTGCCCGTACCCGCCCCCTCCGTGCACCGATCCGACCGACCCGACGACGTGCCAAGATCCGTGCATGGCGGATCCGACGCAGTGTGGGATGGGGTCCGGCAGCGGCTGCTGGCCTCCGCCGTGCGATCCGGCGGATCCGAGCTGCGCGATGGGCTCGGGGATGTGGCCCCAGCACCCGCCGGGTGACTTCGGCTGCGGAGGTGGTAGCGCGCAGTGAACCGGACGCGCGGCGTGCTCGCGGCGATGCTCCTGCTGTCCGCAC
>JBLMXA010000690.1:0-4510 GCA_050257515.1 Acidobacteriota bacterium
GCGCGAGCTGTGGCACCGGCAGCCCGAGCCGGCGCGCGAGCTCGCCGGCGATCACCTCGGCGACGAGCGCGCGCGGGCCCTGCGCGGCGCCGTGAAACTTCGCGACGTAGGTGCCGTCGTCGTCGGCCTCGACGATCGCCGGCACCGAGCCGCCCTCGCGGAGCGGCGTCAGGTAGCGAGTCGCGCGGACCGTGCGCACTCGCCGAGTCTACAGCTCTTCGATCACGAGGCGGCCGCCGCGCTGGCGGATCGTGAACCGCCGCAGCTGCGGCGCGTACGGCTCGTAGCTGTGGCCGTAGCGCTGCGTGCGCTCGGCGTAGCCGTCGCGCGTGTAGACGTACTGGTCCGCCATCATGCGGGCGAGCATCTGCTCGCGCGTGCCCATGAACCAGAGGAACGGTGCGAGGATGACGAGCTGGTACGCGCCCCACGCGAGGCCGAGCACGACGAACGCGATCGCGACGACGTGCGCGACCTTCACCGCGGCGTCGGTCGCCCGCACGAAGTCGAGCTTGCGGGTGAGCAGCGCGCGCAGCATGCGGCCGCCATCCATCGGCAGCGCCGGGATCAGGTTGAAGCCGGCGATCACGAGGTTGGTCCAGCCGAGCCACGCGAACAGGCCGACGTGGGTGAGCGCGGCGAGACCGAGGCCGAGGCCGCCGAGCGCGAGTGACACCGCAGGTCCCGCCGCGGCGATCGCGAGCTCGTGGTTCGCGGTCTTCGGCAGCCGGACCATCTTGGCGGCGCCGCCGAAGAACGACAGCTCGATGCCGGAGACGTCGACGCCGAGCCGGCGCGCGACGAGCGCGTGGCCGAGCTCGTGGAGCACGACCGAGCCGAACGCGAGGCACACGAGCACGACGCCGGCGAGCCCGCCGAACGCGAGGAAGACGAGGGCGAGCAAGAGCACGAAGCTCAGGTTCACCTCGACGGGGAACCCGAAGGCGGTGCCCAGTCTCCAGGACTTCAACATGCGTACAAGGTGCGCACGTGGCGCGACTTGTCAAATCCATTGGCTTTCGGAATAGCTCGCCCCCCCGGACGGTTAGGGGCCGAGGCACGAGCGTTGCTCCGCTCTACCTCATGCGGATTCCCATGCTCCTGCCGATGCTGCTCGCCGCGGGGACGGCGTCGGCGGAGCCCGAACAGATGTCGCAGCACCCGCGGGTTGGCGAGCTGGCGGAGATCACGTTCTCCGACCGCTCGGCGCGGCTGACCGTCGACAACAATCAGCAGATCGGCCAGCTCGCCGGGTGGGCTCGGGAGAACCCCGACGGGCTGCTCGTGCTCGACGGCCACTCCGCCAGGACCGAGCAGGACGGCATCCAGCTGTCGCAGAAGCGTGCGGAGGCCGTTCGCGACGAGCTGGTCGCCCTCGGCGTCGATCCCTCGCAGCTCGTGGTCGCCGCCTTCGGCAACACCGGGCCGCACCACGGCGCGAACCGCCGCGTGATCGTGTGGGGCACGCACGACCAGCTCGCCGTGGTCCTCACGCGGCTCGAGGACACCGGCGCGCGCGACATCGAGCCGGGCACCAGCCCGGGCCGCCAGCCCGAGCTCCCGCGTCCGACGCTCGCGGGGCGCTAGCGGTCGACGAGCTGGCCGATGCGTCGCGCGAGCTCCTCGCGATCCTCGGGACCGATCCACGGGATCGCGACGCGTGCCTGGTCGATGCCGCGCGGGTCGGAGAACCGGATGTAGTCGCCGCGGACGGTGACACCGAACCGCGAGTGGACGGACACGGCCAGCTTGGGCTGCGATGGGATGTCGACGCGGCCGTCGGCGCTGACGCCGAGGATGTACTCGGCGGCCTGATGGAACAGGCTGCGCGCGTAGATGTCGAAGCGGTCGCCGTGATCGCAGAGCAGCACCTTGTCGAGCGGGTGGCCGCTGCCGATCTCGACGGCGCGCGTGACGCCCCGCGCGAGCTCCGACAGGCTCGCGCGCAGCCGCTGGTACACCGAGTCGAGCTTCTTGAGCGCGGGCAGGCCGGCCTCGTCGAGCAGCGGCACGGGCTCGATCCCGAGCACGCGGCGCGCGAGCGGAGCCTCGACGATCCACACCCCGAAGTCCTCGCGCGGCACGCCGCGCGCGACGACGAGCGGGCCGCGAACGTCGAACGTCTTGCGCTTCTTGCCGTCGGTCAGCGTCGCGACGCGCTCGCCGATCACGAGCGAGCGATCGGGCAGCGTCAACGTCGCGCGGCCGGGACCGAGCATCACCCTGAGCGGCCCGTCGGCGGTTGGCGCCTCGAGCGCGTCCGCCGCCTCCTCGTCGCGATAGGCCATGCCTCTCCTCTAGGGTATAACCGCCGCCCCAGGAGCGAAGCGAAATGACCGCCCAGTACACGTTCGTGATGAAGGATCTGCGCAAGATCGTGCCGCCCAAGCGCGAGATCCTGAAGGGGATCTGGCTGTCGTTCTACCCGGGCGCCAAGATCGGCGTGCTGGGCAACAACGGCGCCGGCAAGTCCACGCTGCTGCGGATCATGGCAGGCGTCGACAAGGAGTTCCTCGGCGAGGCGTGGCCGGCGCCCGGCCTCAAGGTCGGCTACCTGCCGCAGGAGCCGCAGCTCGATCCGGGCAAGACGGTCAAGGAGAACGTCGACGAGGGCGTCGCCGAGACCCGCAAGCTGCTGCAGCGCTTCGAGGAGGTCTCGATGAAGCTCGGCGAGGACCTCACGCCCGAGCAGATGGACAAGCTGCTCGAGGAGCAGGGCCGGCTGCAGGATCAGATCGAGGCGGCGAACGCGTGGGAGCTCGACCACACCGTCGACATGGCGATGGACGCGCTGCGCTGCCCGCCCGGCGACGCGGACGTGACGAAGATCTCCGGCGGCGAGCGCCGCCGCGTCGCGCTGTGCCGGCTGCTGCTCAGCAAGCCCGACATGCTGCTGCTCGACGAGCCGACGAACCACCTCGACGCCGAGAGCGTCGCATGGCTCGAGCGCATGCTCGAGGAGTTCAAGGGCACGGTCGTCGCGATCACCCACGATCGCTACTTCCTCGACAACGTCGCGAAGTGGATCCTCGAGCTCGATCGCGGCGAGGGCCACCCGTTCGAGGGCAACTACTCGGGCTGGCTCGAGCTCAAGGCGAAGCGCCTGCGCGACGAGGAGAAGCAGGCCGGCGCCCGCGAGCGCATGCTCGAGCGCGAGCTCGAGTGGGTGCGGTCGTCGGCGAAGGCGCGCCACGCCAAGAGCAAGGCCCGCCTCGCGCGCTACGACGAGATGGTCGCCGAGGCCCAGAAGGAGGCGCGCGATCCGGCGCTCGAGATCGTGATCCCGCCCGGGCCGCGCCTCGGCAACGAGGTCGTCGTGTTCGACGGCGTCAGCAAGGGCTACGGCGACCGCCTGCTGATCGACAACCTGACGTTCAAGCTGCCGCGCTCGGCGATCGTGGGCGTCATCGGCCCGAACGGCGCCGGCAAGACGACGCTGTTCCGCATGATCATGGGCGTCGAGAAGCCCGACAAGGGCACGATCAAGGTCGGCGAGACCGTCCAGCTCGGCTACGTCGACCAGTCGCGCGACGCGCTCGACGACAAGAAGACCTTGTACGACGAGATCGCCGAGGGCGCCGAGTCGATCATGCTCGGCGAGCGGTCGGTCAACTCGCGCGCGTACGTGTCGAGCTTCAACTTCAAGGGCCAGGACCAGCAGAAGCGGGTCGGCGTGCTGTCGGGCGGCGAGCGCAACCGCGTCCACCTCGCGAAGATGATCAAGCGCGCCGGCAACGTGCTGCTGCTCGACGAGCCGTCGAACGACCTCGACGTCGACACGCTGCGCGCCCTCGAGGACGGCCTCGAGAAGTTCCCCGGCTGCGCTGTCGTGATCAGCCACGATCGCTGGTTCCTCGATCGCATCGCGACGCACATCCTCGCCTTCGAGGGCGACAGCCACGTCGAGTGGTTCGAGGGCAACTTCGCCGACTACGAGGCCGATCGCAGGCGCCGCCTCGGCACCGACGCCGAGCAGCCGCACCGCATCAAGTACAAGCCGATCCGCGCCTGATCCGGAGCTGACCGGGCCGTGGCGGCACAGGTCCGTGGAAGTTTTCCGACGGTACCCGGGATTCTTCCCGGATCGTGCCGCCGCGGCGACGGCGCGACGCGTAGTTGCGAGCAGCACGTCGTTTGCAGTGGCAGCCCCGCGTCGTGGCAAGACTGACCATCCTGCTACCTGCGGAGCGCGACCGGTGCGGGCGCGCGGTGATGGTGTCCAAGGGCGGCGAGGTGCTGCTCGGACCGTTCCGCGTGCTCGGGACCGCGAGCCGCTACGTGTCGGCACGAAGAGGTAATCCCGGGCACGATCGGCTGCTGCCGTTCGGCGATCCGCCGTGTGGGACGTACGTCGTCGCGTCGAGCCTGCCGCCGGGAGCGATCCACCCCAGGCGGCCGGGGCGGTTCGGCAAGCTCGGCGCGCTCGTGCTCGCGCCGACCGGCGGCGAGGCGCTGCACGCCGCGACGAACGGCCGCGATCGGATCGTGCTGCACGGCGGCCCGCGCGATC
>JBLMXA010000691.1:0-3077 GCA_050257515.1 Acidobacteriota bacterium
CATCGGCAACCGGCTCGGCCGCATCATCCTGCGCGCGATGGCCGCGCAGCCCGGCGATCGCTTCCCGAACGTCGGCGAGATGGTGATCGCGCTCGAGAGCTACCTCGAGGAGTCCGGGCTCGCGAAGGACAAGATCCCGGGCGAGCTCGCGCGCTACTTCCAGGCGCCGGTGCCCTACGAGGCCGCGCTCAAGGCGCGCCTGCTCGATCACCTCACGCGCCGCGGCCAGGAGCTGATGGGCAAGGACGATCGCGCCGGCGCGCTCGACGCGTTCGATCGCGTGCTGACGATCGATCCCGAGAACGCGAAGGTGCTCGCGATCCTCGACGGCA
This sequence comes from Acidobacteriota bacterium, assembly GCA_050257515.1. Taxonomy (GTDB): domain Bacteria; phylum Myxococcota_A; class Polyangia; order Haliangiales; family Haliangiaceae; genus JABFXX01. Next base: position 333 of record JBLMXA010000691.1, read on the forward strand.
TCAACCGGCGCACGAAGCTCAAGCACGTCGGCATCGCGACGCTCGCGATCGTCGCGATCGGCGGCGGCGCGTTCGCGATCAACGAGAAGGCCAAGGTCGCGCCCGAGACGCCGCAGTTCGAGGGGCCGCCGGTGCACGTCGAGCTGGCGGGCCGCGCGGTGGTCGCGCACGACGACCAGCCGCCGCCGGCGCCGATCGACGCCGCCGAGCCCGACGCCGCGCCCGCGGTCGTGATCGCGCCGAGGCTCGATGCCGGGCGCGTCGCGACGAGCGAGCCCGACGGCGGCAGCGTGCTCGCCCCGGTCGACATCGCGGTGAAGGTCGTGCAGTTCAGCGGCTCGCAGTACCGGCTCGATCGCGGGCGGTGGCAGCCGGTGACGAGCGACACGATCCTCGTGCGCGTCGACAAGCCGGTCGAGATCGAGGTGCAGAACCCCTCGTTCGAGGAGGTCTCGCAGACGCTCACGCGCGACAGCAAGAACGTCATGATCTCGATGCAGCTGCGGCCGGCGAGCGTCGTCGCGAAGTGCCCGGTCAAGACGGCGTCGGTCGAGATCGACGGCCAGAGCTGGAAGCTCGACGACGCGTTCACGATCAAGTTCGACAAGAACGCCACGTCGTCGAAGAAGACCGTCAAGGTGCGGTTCATCGACAAGGAGATCGATGCCCAGGACATCGAGGTCAACGCGGGCAAGCTGTCGGAGGTGACGTGCGCGCTGCACTGATCGCCGTCGCGCTCGCGATGCTCGTGCCCGCCGCGCAGGCGACCCCGAGCCAGGATCTCGACGCCGCGAAGAAGGCGTTCCACGACGGCCAGCTCGCGCAGGCACTGCCGCTCTACAACGCCCTGCTCTACCCGCCGCCGCCCAAGCTCGCCGATGCGACCGAGATCGTCGACGCGTACGTCAACCTCGGCGTGTGCCGCGTCGATGCCGGCGACATCGACGGCGCCAAGCGCGAGTTCGAGAAGGCGCTCGGCCTCGATCCGAACAAGCAGCTCGACGCGCAGTTCATCCAGAACAAGGAAGCGATCCGCCTGTTCGACGACACCAAGGCCGATCTGCGCAACCGCGCGCGCGAGGCGGCCGACAAGCAGAAGCTCGCCGAGCTGCTGCAGGAGCGCGAGGCGTTCAAGAAGAGCCTCGTCGTCTACCAGTCGCACCCGTTCGGGCTGAACCTGATCCCGTTCGGCTTCGGCCAGTACCAGAACGGCGACACCGGCAAGTCGATCCTGTTCGCGAGCAGCGAGCTCGTGACGCTCGGGACCAGCGTCGGCATCTGGTACTACCTGGTCAACAAGTACGGCATCAACAACCAGCACCTGCACGTCGACTCGACCGAGGCCGCGAACATTCGCCTCATGCAGCAGGTCGAGATCGGCTCGGGCGCCGCGTTCATCGTGCTGCTGCTGTGGGGCGAGTACGACTCCTACCGGAACTACAAGCCGCAGGTGCGCATGCAGGCGGACGACTCGCTGTTGCCGCCGAACCTGCGCGACATCGACAAGTCGCACAGGCCGAAGAAGACCTCGTTTCACGTCGTCCCGATGATCACTCCGAGCGGCGCCGGCATCGGCGTCGGATGGGAGCACTGATGCCGTCGTTACGCCTCACCGCACCTGGTCATCCGCCGACCGTGTTTCACCTGCACAAGAAGATCACGTCGCTCGGGCCGTCGCCCGACAACGACATCCAGCTGCCCGATCCGCTGATCCCCGACGGCTTCGCGATCCACTTCGACGGCCAGACCTACACGGTGTTCGCGCCGAAGAAGGCGGAGTTCGTCGTCAACGGCAAGAAGCGCAGCAAGCACAAGCTGTCCCACGACGAGCGGCTCGTGATCGGCAGCTGCGACCTGCGGTTCGCGATGGTCGACGACGTCGCGCCGGTCGACGACGAGGCCGCGAACACGGTCGCCGACGTCGACGCGTACGTGAAGCTGTTCGACTTCTCCGACAAGCTGATGCACACGCGCGACCTCACCGAGCTGCTCGACGCGCTGATGGACGCGGTCATCGAGATCACGAACGCCGACAAGGGCTTCCTGATCCTCGCCGAGGGCGAGACGCTCGACGTCAAGATCGCGCGCAACCTGAACAAGGAGAACATCGCCGACGCGATCAGCCAGCTGTCCGACTCGATCATCGCGAAGGTCGTCAAGAGCCGCAAGCCGGTGATCATCTCCGACGCGATGCACGACGACGAGTTCGCGTCGGCCAAGAGCGTCATGCACCTGCGCGTGTCCTCGGTGATCTGCGTGCCGCTGCTCGATCGCGGCCGCCTGCTCGGCCTGATCTACGTCGGCAACGACTCGATCCGCGATCTGTTCCAGGAGTCGACGCTGCGCGTGGTCACCGTGTTCGCGTCGCAGGCGGCGCTGATCGTCGCGAACGCGCTCCTCCTCGATGAATTGAGGGTGGACAACAAGCGCCTGCACGAGCGGCTCGAGCAGCAGCGGTTCGGCGAGATCGTCGGCACGTCGCCGCCGATGCAGCAGGTGTTCCGCCGCGTCGAGAAGATCGCGCCGGCCGACATCAGCGTGCTGATCACCGGCGAGACCGGCACCGGCAAGGAGCTGATCGCGCGCGAGATCCACAACCGCTCGCCGCGCGCCGGCAAGCCGTTCGTCACGATCAACTGCGGCGCGATCCCGGCGAACCTGCTCGAGAGCGAGCTGTTCGGCCACGTCAAGGGCGCGTTCACCGGCGCGGTCGCGAACAAGCAGGGCAAGTTCCAGGCGGCCGAC
>JBLMXA010000692.1:0-5770 GCA_050257515.1 Acidobacteriota bacterium
CGACAAGCCGGAGAGCTGGCTGCCCGACGCGCCGTGGACCGGTGTCGTGCTGACGCGCGCGCTCGCCAGCGTCACGCAGGCGCCGACGCGCGCGATCGAAGGCAGCGAGCTGCGCGCGCTCGCCGACGCGCAGGCGCCGGTCGAGCTCGTCGGTCGCGACGCGCGGCTCACCGATCTCGCGGCCGACTGCGCCGCTGGGCTCGCGCGCGGCCCGGGGTTCGCGCTGCTCGTCGGCGACGCCGGCGTCGGCAAGACCGCGTTCGCCGGCGAGCTCGCGCGCCGGCTCGGCGAGCTCGGCACGCGCGTCGTGCTCGCGAGCGTGCCGGCGCCCGGCACGGGCAAGCCGCCGCATGCCGCGCTCGCCGAGCTGATCGACACGCCGGCGCCGGGCATGTCGGTCGTGCGCTGGGTCGGCGACGCGCTGCGCGCCGTCGCGCGGCGCCAGCCGCTCGCGGTGATCCTCGACGATCTCCACCTCGCCGATCACGACCTGCTCGACGCGCTCGAGTACGCGACGCTCGGCGGCGAGGTGCTGCCGCTGTGGATCCTCGGCGTCGCGTCGCCGCGGCTCGACGTCCGCCGCCCGCAGCTCGGCCACCGCGCGGAGCGTCATCGCCGCGACGTGCTGCCGCCACTCGACGAGGACGCCGCGGTCGCGCTCGCCGCCGCGCTGCTCCGCCCGGCCGAGTATCCGCCGCTGCGCGCGCTGCGCCGGCTCGCCGCGATCGCGCATGGCAACCCGCTGCACCTCGCGCTGCTCGCGCGCGAGATCCACGAGCGCGGCGCGGTGCGCGCGCGGCCCGGCGGCGCGCCGTTCCTCGACACCACCGCGCTCGACGATCTGCAGCCGGTCGCGCTCGGCCCGTGGCTCGCCGCCCGCGAGCTCGCGCAGCTCGCGCCGGAGCAGGTCGCGCTCGCGCGCGTGTGCGCCGTGCTCGGCGGCGAGCTCGCGCGCGATGGCCTCGGCGCGATCGTCGATGCCGTCGAGCGCCGCGGCGGCGCGACGACGACGATCGACGTCGACATCGGGCTCGGCGAGCTCGTGCGCGCCGGCCTGCTCGTCGAGCATGCGGGGCGCTACCGGTTCCGCCAGTCGCTCGTCGAGGAAGGCATCTACGCGACGACCGACGAGCGCGAGCGGCTCGCGCTGCACGAGGCCGCGCTCGCGCACTGGCGCGGCGGCGATGCCTTCGAGCGCATCGCGCGCCACGCCGAGGCCGTCGGCGCCCGCGAGCTCGCGGCGGAGGCGTACGCGCAGCTCGGCGCGCGCGCGCACGCGGAGCAGCGCATGCTCGACGCCGATCAGGAGTGGACCGGCGCCGTGCGCAACCTCGAGGCGAAGGGCAGCGCCCGCGGTCGCGCGCTGCTCGGCCGAGCTCGCGCGCGCTACGGCCAGCAGCGCGTGAAGGAGGCGCTCGCCGATCTCGACGAGGCGCTCGCGTGCGCCGATGCAGCCGGCGATGCCGGGCTCGAGATCGACGCGCTGCTCGAGCGCGCGACCGTGCTCGACTGGGCCGACGACTACGCCGCATCCGCGGCGACCACCGCGCGCGCCCGCGAGCGGCTGGTCGCGGCGCCGTCGGACGACCGCGCGCTCGAGCTGCAGCTCGCCGCCGGCCGCGAGGCGTTCCGCCGTGCCCAGCAGGGCAGCGGCGGCTACGAGGACGCGATCGAGCCGCTGCGCGCGGCGATCGCGCAGGCGCGCGCGCTCGGCCGCGGCGACGTCGCGGCGATCGCCGGCGTGCTGCTCGGGCCCGCGCTCGCGTGGATGCACGACGCGTCCGCCGAGGCCGTGTTCGGCGAGGTGATCGCGTCGTGCGAGGCGCGCGACGATCGCCTCCACCTCGGCGCCGCGTTCGCGAACCGCGCCTGGCTGTGGAACGCGAGCGGCGAGCTCGACCGCTTCGTCGCGGACATGCGCCGCTGCATCCAGCTGTCGCGCGAGATCGGCCAGGCGAGCCTCGAGCGGATCGGCACGTACAACCTCGCCGAGAATCTGCTGTGGCAGGCCAAGCTCGACGAGGCGCTGGCGCTCGCGCGCCGCTGCGTCGCGATCCAGCAGGCGCACGGCGAGGGCTCGACACAGCCGGATCGGCTGCTGCTCGGCCGCGTGCTCGCGGCGCGCGACGATCGCGGCGAGCTCGCGCAGGTGCTCGAGACGTTCGCGGGCGAGCCACTCGCCGGCGAGGACGAGGCGGTCGTCGCGAGCCTGCGCGCCGTCATCGATCGGACGGCGTGGCCGGCCGCGCTCGCGGCGGCCGACGCGCTGGCGCCGCAGGTCCGCATCGAGCTCGCGCTGCTGGCCAGGCGTGCAGGTACGCTCGATCCGGCGCGCCGCGCGACGTTAGGCAAGCTCGCCGCCGAGCACGCGATCTGGCGCCGCCGCGCCTCGGAGCTGTGATCCGGCGGCGCACTTCTGTCTACGTCGTAACAACCCGAGATGATCGATACTCTATTTGCTAGCGACGTAATGAGCTCGAGCTCGAACAGAAAGCCCAAGGCGACCGGTGCGGAGGCGCTGATCGCAGCGGCCGCACCGCCTCCGCAGATCGCGGGATACCGGATCGACCGTCTTGTCGGCGAGGGAGGGTTCGGTCAGGTCTGGCGCGCGCAGCGCGACGACGGCAGCCTCGTCGCGATCAAGGTGCTGCACGCCGAGCTCGTGCGCAGCAACGACGCGCTCACGCGCTTCGGCCGCGAGCTCGCCGCGATCACGCGGCTCAACCACCGCCACATCGTCCGCGCATCGGACCACGGCACGCTCGACGACGGCCGGCCGTATCTCGTGCTCGAGTTCATCGAGGGCCCGAGCCTGCGCGACGTCATCCACCAGCGGCGCGCGCTGCCGCCGGCCGAGATGCTCGAGATCCTCGCGCCGCTGTGCGACGCGCTCGCGACCGCGCACGCGGTCGGCCTCGTCCACCGCGACGTCAAGGCGTCGAACGTGATCCTCGGCAACGACACGCTCGGCACGCGCCCCGTGCTGCTCGACTTCGGGCTCGTGAAGCTGCTCGGCGAGGACGGCCCGGCGCTGACGTCGTCGCGCAGCATGCTCGGCACGCCTGCGGCGATGGCGCCCGAGCAGATGAAGGGCCAGCCCGTCGACGCGCGGACCGACGTCTACGCGCTCGGCCTGCTCGCGTTCCACATGCTGACCGGCGCGCCGGCGTTCACCGGCACGCCCGGCGTCGTCCAGACCTACCTGCAGGTCCACGGCCCACGTCCGCGGCCGTCGGCACAGGTGGACATCGATCCCGCGATCGACGAGCCGATCCTGCGTGCGCTAGCTACAGACCCGGCGGCGCGGTACGCGGGCGCACGAGATTTCGTCGAGGCGTTGCGTGCGGTGATCGCGCCGGCCGCGGCGGCGTCGAACGAGCACGAGGTCGTCGCGCTGTACGTGGAAGGCGGGCCGGCCGAGCTCGCGCTCGCGGCGAACCTCGCGACCATGCACGGAATGACGATCGCGGTGACGTCACCCGACAGCCTCACCGCGGTCGCATCACGCGAGTCGCTCGACGTACGCGCGATGACGCCGCGGCTGCGCGAGCTCGCGAGCACGTCGCCCGCGCGCATCGCGCTCGGCGTGAGCCGCGCCACGATCGGCGGCAGCCTGGTGGACGGTCCCGCGCTCGACGTCGAGTCGTGGGCACCATATCCGCTGGAGTGCGACGTGTGGATCGACCCCGCACTGACGTAGGTCGGACCCTCACCGATCTACGCGGGATCCCGAGACTTACATTGCGCCTGCAGAGCTGAATCTCCATCATTTCGTCAACGTTCGGAGGTTCACATGCGCTCGATCTGGTCGATCCTGGTTCCGTGCTCGCTGCTCGCTGCGTGCGCGGTGGATCCGTTGACGAGCACCACCGATCAGAACGCGACGGGCAACAACGCGCTCGCCGCGAACGCGCTCGCCGCCAACGCGCTCGCCGCGAACGCGCTCGCCGCCAACGCGCTCGCGCCCAACGCGCTCGCCGCGAACGCGCTCGCCGCGAACGCGCTGGCCGCGAACGCGCTGCTCACCGATGCGAGCGGCCGCTCGGTCTATAGCTACATCGTCAGCTGCGCGCTGCCCGCCGACGTCGTCGTGATCGCCGACGTGCCCGGCGTCAGCGACACGCCGGTCGGCTCGCCGTTCACGTGCTCGGCGGCGACGCAGCAGTGCACGTTCCCCGGCGGCCTCGGGCTCGCGCCGTACTGGGCCGATCGCCGCCTCGACGCGGAGGGGCAGCAGTGGATCAGCTCGTGTCTGTTCGCGCGCGTCAGCGCGTTCGGCACCCCCGACGAGATCTCGCTGCGCGGCCGCAACCCGGCGCTCGCGGTGAGCGACGCCGAGCTCGAGCTGTACACGACGCAGGAAGGCGCGTTCTACGGCAACTGGTTTGCGAAGACCGCGTGGGTTCCGGGCGACGCGCTGGCGTGCAGCGGTGAGGGCCAGCTCGGCGGGGTCACCGGCGGCCTCGTCAAGCGCGCGTGCGCGCGCCCCGACCCGGCGAACCCCGGCTACACGCTGTGCGGCTTCACCTATACCGGCTGGTGCGCGGACTACACGCCGCAGGCGCCGACCCCGCACGCGTGCAACAACTTCCGCAGCGCCGGCGGCGGCTACTACGACGAGTGCCACGGCAAGCCGAACGGCACGGCGAACCGCCTCAACACGCGCGCGTGGACGGCGGCGATCACCACGTACGTTCCGTAGTGCTATCGTCACCGCGAAGGAATGAGCATCACGCGGCGGATCCTGGAGAGCGCGCAGTCGGGGCTGTCCAGGCTGACGTCGCTCGTGATCGTCGATGACGAGCCGCTGTCGCACGTCGAGAGCGCGGCGCTGCAGGCCGAGCTGACCGCGCGCAAGGCGGCGCGTGCGAAGAAGGCGGGCGACAGCTCGCTCGCGAAGCTCGCGATGGCCAACCCGGCGGCGCGCGCCGCGCGCGAGAGGGCGGCGAGGGAGCGCGCGTCGCGCGTCCACCGCGAGCGCGACGAGCGCGAGGCGCGCCAGCGCGCGGCGGCCGACGACGCGTTCCGGCGGATGAAGGAGCAGGCGGCGCGCACCGGCTACACGTCGACGAGCTCGAGCTACTCGAGCAGCAGCACCGGCAGCTCGCGGCCGCCGCGGCCCGGCAGCGCCGACGCCCAGGTCGCCGAGTGGTACCGCGTGCTCGACCTGTCGGTCGGTGCCGATCTGTCGCAGATCAAGACGTCCTACCGGCAGCTGATGCGCAAGTACCACCCGGACATGCACGCGGGAAATCCCCAGAAGCAGAAGGCCGCGACCGAGCTGTCGATGCGTGTAACAGCCGCGTACAACGGGCTGGTCGCGCACCTCGAGAAGAAGTGATAAGACCGCGTCGTGGACGACACGACGTCTGCGTCGAAGACCGCGTTGATGGTGTGCGCCTACCGCGCGCGTGCGAGCCACTGGGCGAAGCCGTTGTTCGTCGACCCGTGGGCGGAGGCGCTCGCCGGGCCCGAGGGGCACGACATCGCGCGCCGGCTCGACACGATCTTCCCGCCGTTCGAGAACTGGCTCGCGCTGCGGGTCGCGTACTTCGATCGGCTCGTCGGCCTCGCCGTCGACCGGCTGTCGATCCGCCAGATCGTCATCCTCGGCGCCGGCTACGACACGCGCGCCGCGCGGCTGCCGCGCGCGGGCACGACGTTCTTCGAGGTCGATCATCCGGCGACCCAGGCGGAGAAGCGCGGGCGGCTCGCGCGGCTGCCCGGCTATCCGGTCGAGGCCGCGCGCTACGTCACGTGTAACTTCGAG
>JBLMXA010000693.1:0-13179 GCA_050257515.1 Acidobacteriota bacterium
GAGCGTCGTCGCGTCGGTCGCGCCGGCGGAGTCGTGGCAGTCGAGCTCGAGCTCGCCGCGGCGCACGCTCGTGTCGAGGTGGTCGAGCTGGACGCGCGCGATGCCACGGTCATCGGAGAACACGCGCAGCGTGGGGCCGGGGTGCGCTGGATCGGCGAGGTCGCACGTCGCGTTCGCGAGCGTGTGGATCGACGCGGTCGACGTGCTGCCGGTCGGCATGCGATGGACGACGCGCGGGGCCTGGCGCGCGACGGGCGTGCTCGCGTCGGGCTCCGCGGCGCAGGCGGACAGCGCGACGGCGGCGAGCAGCAAGCGTGATCTGGACGAGGCGAAGGCGGGCATTTGCGCGTCGGTACTGCGCCGCGCGCGGGCCGGTCAAGCGCTCGATCGCGCGCACGAACGCGCGCCGGTTAGCAGCGCGAGCCCGCTTACAGCGAATGCGTCTCAGTTACCGGCACGTCCCGCCGACGCACTTCTGGTTGCCGTTGCAGACGTGGCCGCACGTGCCGCAGTTCGTCGGATCGTTCTGGAGGTTCGTGCACGCGCCGTTGCAGGTGTCGGGGTTGGCCGCGTTGCACACGCACGCGCCGGCGACGCAGTCCTCGGCGGTCGTGCACGCGCGGCCGCACGCGCCGCAGTTGTTGTGGTTGACCTGCGTGTTGAGGCACGCGCCGTAGCACAGCGTCAGGCTCGGATCGCACGCGGCGCTGCACGCGCCGAGGTTGCAGACCTGCTGCGACGTGCAGACCGTGCCGCAGCCGCCGCAGTCGTTCGGATCGCTCGACGTGTCGACGCACGCGCCGTTGCACAGCGTCTGGCCGGTCGCGCACTGCGCCGCGCAGGCGCCGTTGCTGCACACCTGGCCGGCGTGGCACGGCGTGTCGCACGCGCCGCAGTGGAGCGGGTTCGACTGCAGATCGACGCAGGTCTGATCGCACTGGGTGTCGGGGGCCGAGCAACCGCACACGCCGCTGTTGCAGACCTCGGTCGGCGAGCACATCACGCCGCAGCCGCCGCAGTTGTCCGGATCGTGCTTGGTGTCGACACAGCCGCCGTCGCACAGCTTGCGGCCGCCGGTGCAGCTCGCGGTGTCCTGGCAGAGCGCGTCGAGGCACACGGTGCCCGCGGTGCACATGTGGCCGCACGCGCCGCAGTTCGCGCCGCTCGAGTTCAGATCGACGCACGCGCCGTTGCATTCGGTGAGCCCGGGCGCACACGCGCAGGTGCCGCTGTAGCACTGCTGTGGCGCGGTGCAGGTCGTGCCGCACGCGCCGCAGTTGCTGTTGTCGATCTGCGGGTTCTCGCAGAAGCCGTTGCACGAGATCTCGCCGCTCGGGCACTGGCACGTCGACGACACGCAGTCGTTGCCGTTGATGCACACGGTGCCGCACGCGCCGCAATCGAGCGGATCGTTCGTCGTGTCGACGCAGACGTTCGTGCACACCATGAGATCGCCGCCGCAGCCGCACTTGCCGTCGCCGCAGGTCATGCCCGGGTCGCAGGTGACATCGCACTGCCCGCAGTGCAGCGTGTCGGTCGTCAGATCGACGCACGCGCCGTTGCAGTTCGTGTAGCCGAGCGGGCAGCTCGCCGCGCACACGCCGTTCGCGCACGCCGGCGTCGCGCCTCCGCACACGACGCCGCAGCCGCCGCAGTTGTTCGGATCGGTGTTCTGTTCGACGCAGTCGTTGCCGCACAGCTGCAGGCCAGGCTGGCACGCGCACGCGCCGTTCTCGCACGCCTGCGACGCCGGGCACGTGTAGCCGCAGCTGCCGCAGTTGTTGCGGTCGTTTCCGAAGTCGAGGCACGTGCCGTTGCAGAACTCGGTGCCCTGGGGGCAGCTCGACTGGCAGGTGCCGGCGAGGCACGCCTGGCCGGCGAGGCACGCGTGGCCGCACGCGCCGCAGTTCAGCGGATCCGTGCTGGTGTCGGAGCTGGCGCCGCACGCCGGCGCGTCGGGCGCGGCCGGGTGGATGTTGTCGCCGCACCCGACGACGCCGAGCACGCACAGGAGAGCTAGCGAGCGCACCGCACGATCGTGCCAGCGCTCGCACGATCACCGCCAGAGTACGGTTCGGGACACGTGTCCCGATTCGTACGCTACTATCCGCGCCAGCGATGACGAACGGCACCCGGCGTTGGATCGCGATCGCGATCGCGGCCATGGCGCTGACCGTGATCGGCACGATCGCCGGCGTGATCGCGCTCTACCATCACCCGCGCGTCGATCCCCGGCTCGCCGAGGCGTTCGCGCTCGCGCAGCGCGGGGACGAAGACCGGGCGCTGCAGCTCGCCCGCGCGCACCTCGCCGACCACCCCGACGATCCCGACGCGCTCGTGATCGCGTTCCTCGCCGACTGGTGGAAGTCCGGCGTCGTCGACGAGCTGGCGCCCCGGCTCGACCGCGTGCCGCTGTCGGCGGCGCAGCGCGCGATGATCCACGGCCTCGAGCTGATCGCGCAGCACCGCGAGGCCGACGCGATCGCGGCGCTCGAGGCCGCGCGGAAGGCCTCGGGCGATGCGGTCGAGATCCTGTACGCGCTCGGCGAGGCACAGTGGGCCGCCGGCCAGCACGACCTGGCGCGCGCGACGCTCGACCAGGCGTTCGCGCGCGATCGCCGGTGGCAGATGGCGCTTCGCCACGCCGGCGCGGCGAAGTGACGGCTACCAGACGACCTGCGCCTGCAGCTTGAACGCGTCGGTGTCGGGCATCGTCTCGAGCGGGACCTGGCCGGGGCGCAGGTGGATGCGGTCGCCGTACCAGTAGTGCGAGTACATGAGCACGAGCTCGCCCCACTTCTCGAGCGGGAACACCAGCATCGGCGACAGCACGCGGAAGCTGTCCTGCGAGTCGTAGACGTCCATGATCACGCGGTCGAAGCGGAACGCGGCGTCGAGCTTGGGCAGGATCTGGTACGTCGGCATCACGCCCCACTTGAAGTAGAGGCGGCGATCCTTGTTGTTCAGCGGATCCATCGTGTCGACCTGCGGCGAGCGCACCCACGTCGCCATCCCGAAGCCGCGCACGTCGAGCTTGTCGAGCACGTGCAGCTTGATGTCGCTCGCGAGGTTGTACATGCGGCCGGTGCCGTCGTTGCTGCTGTCGAGGCCGAGGTAGTTCTCGGTCAGCCCGCGGCCGCCGGTCGAGTGCATGATCTCGAGCGCGGGCGCGAGGTAGAGCACCTTGTCCATGTTCATGTACGAGAACCCGACGTAGGCGGTGCCCCAGCGGTCGGGCAGCTTGTAGCGCGCGTCCGCGCCGGCGACCCACATCGTGCCGTCCTGGATCGGCGACAGCTGGCGCTTGTCGCGCGTCCACGTGCGCAGCACGTACGTGCCGATCTCGACCGGCCCGACCGGCACGGTGCCGGCGACGTGCGCGATCGGCGTCAGGCCGAGGTTCTGCTGCAGATCGGCCTCGTGGATGCCGAGGCCGGCCTGCACGCGCGCGCCGCCGGGCAGCGCGTCGTACTTGACCTTGAGACCGCCCTGGTGCGTGCGGCCGAACAGGTACGTGTCGTACGGCTCGATGTAGCCGAAGCGATCCCAGAACACGCCGACCTGCACGGACAGCCCGTCCTGATCGAGGAAGTGGTTCGCGGTGACCGACGCCTGCGCGATGCCGAGCTGGTTGGTGACGTTGGCTTGCGCGTAGTCGGAGTACAGCGACGCGAACAGGCCGAACTCGGCTTTGTAGTCGCCGTGCTTCGCCGAGAAGTACAGCTCCGACCAGTCCGGCTCGTACAGGCGGGTGTACGCGAAGCCCGACAGGTAGTAGTCGTTGTCGACGAGCCACGGCTCGCGCGAGCCCTGCGTCGACAGCGGCATGCGCGCGTAGCCGTGCAGCTCGAAGCGCGTCTCGCCGAGGTCGACGCCGGTGTTGGTCGCGTGGCCCTCGACCGACGTGCTCTCGCTCGTGCTCGGCGGCTCGATCGCCGCGGTCTCCTTCTTCGCCGCCGTATCCGAGCCCGAGCCGGAGCCGGAGCCCGAGCCCGTCGCGGGCTGCGGCATCGCCGGCACGTTGTCCGGCGCCTGCGCGTACGCGGTGGCCGCGGCGCAGCAGGCGAGGGCGATCGCGACGCGCTTCACGACTACTCCGCCGCCGCCAGCCGGTTCTTGCACGCCGGCAGCTCGTCCGCGGTGAGGAAGCCGCTATCGACGAGCAGCGGCTTGACGTTGTCGGCGGTGACGACCTCGACGCGCACCGCCGCGACCGGCACCTGCTTGCCGCCGAGCGCGATCGTCGTCGCCGCCTTCGGCACCTGGCCGTCGACGAGCTGCTTGGCGACCTCCGCCGCGGTCCTCGCGAGCGGCTTGATGTCCTTGAGCACCTCGATCGACTGCTTGCCCTGGCACACGTAGTTGACGTTCGCCGCGTCGGCGTCGGCGCCGGCGATGAACACGTCCTTGAGGCCCGCCGCGCTCACCGCCTGCACGGCGCCGCGCGCCATGCCCGAGTTGTTCGCGAGGATCGCATCGACGTGGCCGCCGGTGCGCGTCAGCGTGTCCTCGACGGTCTTGAGCGCCTGCTCGCTCGACCACGCGCTGTGGTTCTGCTTCGTCACGATCTCGATGTCGCCGCGCGCGACGTACGGCGCGAGCGTGTCGTCGTAGCCGCGCGTGATCTCGGTCGCGACCGAGTGCCCCGACTGGCCGGCGAGGATGACGTACTTGCCCTTGCCGTGCGTCGCCGCGATCGCGGCCTGGGCCTGCAGCACGCCGACCTTGTAGCTGTCGTGGGAGACGTAGTAGTCGAGGTCGCCCGACACGATCGCGCGGTCGTACGCGATCACCTTCGCGCCGTGCTCGTGCGCGAGCCGCACGTAGCTCGACGCCGCCTGCGAGTCGGTCGGCTGGATCACGAGCACCTTCGCGCCCTGCGTCAGCGCGTCCTCGACCTGCGCGATCTGCTTCGCGTTGTCGTTGTCGGCGGCGAGCGTCACCGTGGTGAGCCCGAGCTCGTGGGCGCGGGCCTCGAAGTACTTGACGTCCTTCTGGTAGCGCTCTTCTTGCAGCGTCGACAGCAGGAACGCGACCTGCGGCGGCTCGTGCTTCTTGCAGGCCGAGAGAGCGAGGGAGGCGACCACAGCAAATACCGCGATGCGAGTCCCCCCTGACGGGGATTCCTTCACTGCAAGGTGATTCCGTCCTCGCTGCGCTGCGGGCGGAATAGATCGGTTCAGTTCAGTCACGAGCGCTTACCTTTCGAGAGGACGTCGATGAGGGCCGCGACGAGGAGGATCATCCCCGTGAAGACCCACTGCCAGTCGGAGTCGATGTGCAACAGGTTCATGCCGTTCGACAGCGTGCCGAACACGAGCGTGCCGAGGACGGTGCCGGCGACCGAGCCGCGGCCGCCCGACAGCGACGTGCCGCCGATGACGACCGCGGTGACCGCGTCGAGCTCGAGCAGGTTGCCCTGCGTGCCGGGCGTGACGCTGACCGTGCGCGCGCCGGCGAGCACGCCGGCGATCGCGACGAGCACGCCGAGGATGATGTAGACGTAGAGCGTCGCGCGCTTGACGTCGATGCCGGAGAGCCGCGCCGCCTCGGGGTTGCCGCCGATCGCGAACAGGTGGCGGCCGAACCGCGTGCGGCGCGTGACGAACACGCCGGCGAGCGCGACGGCGCCGGCGACGACGACGAGCACCGGCATGCCGCGCCCGCCGTAGATCGCGAGCACGAGCGCCGCGAGCAGCGCCTGGCCGGCGAGCCGGCCGCCGACCGCGAGCGACGTCAGCGGCGGCAGGCCGAGCTGCTTGCGGCGCGTCGCCTCGCGCAGCGTGATCGCGACGCCGACCGCGAGCAGGCCGAGCACGAGCGCCCACGTGACGCCGACCGGCAGCGGGTGGTTGAACACGTCGAAGTCGTCCATCTGCACGGTCGTCGCGTGCGACAGCAGCAGCGCGCCGCCGCGATACGCCTTGAAGCCGGCGAGCGTCGCGATGAACGCGGGGACGCCGAGCCAGGCGACCCACAGCCCGTGCCACGCGCCGATCAGCGCGCCCGCGCCGATCGCGGTGACGATCGCGAGCGGCACCGGCAGGCCGAGCTTGGCGTGCGCGAGCGCGGCGACCACGCCGGTCAGCGCGACGCCGGCGCCGACCGACAGGTCGATGCCGCGGATCAGGATCGCGAGCGTCATGCCGACGGACGCGACGAGCAGCACCGCCGTCTGCGACATCAGCGACGCGAAGTTGCCCTGCGTGAGGAACCGATCGCCGGTCGCCGGCAGCAGCGCGAGGATCGCCCACATCGCCGCGAGCACGATCGCCATCGCCCACGGTCCGAGCGACGGCCTGCGCGTCGCCTGCGCGCTACGCTCGAGCTTCACGGGCCACCTCCTGGTTCGCGGGCACGCTGCCGACGGCGTGCTGCATGATCGCGAGCGCCGACACGTGCGGCCGGACGAGCTCGCCGGCGAGCTTGCCCTCGCGCAGCACGAGCACGCGATCGGCGAGCCGTACGACCTCGGGCAGGTCCGAGCTCGCGAGCACGACGGCGGCGCCGTTGGCGACGAGCTGCTCGACCAGCGCGTAGAGCTCGGCCTTCGCGCCGATGTCGACGCCGCGCGTCGGCTCGTCGAGCAGCAGCACCCGCGGCGCGCGCTCGAGCCACTTGCCGATGACCACCTTCTGCTGGTTGCCGCCGGAGAGGGTCGCGACCTCGGCGCCGAGCCCCGGCGCCTTGATCGAGAGGTCGCGAGACAGTGCGTGCGCGCGCGACTCGGCGCGTGCGGCGTCGAAGAAGCCGGCGCGCGACAGCTCGCGCGTCGACGCGAGCGCGAGGTTGTCGGCGACCGATGCGCCGAGCACGAGGCCCTGACCCTTGCGGTCCTCGGGGACGAGCGCGAGGCCCGCCGCGATCGCGTCGCGCGGGTCGCGGATCGTCACGAGCTTGCCGTCGACGCGGATCTCGCCGGTCACCGCGCTCCTCGCCGCGCCGAACAGCGCCGACAAGGTCGCCGTGCGACCCGAGCCCATCGCGCCGGCCAGCGCGAGGACCTCGCCGGCGTGCACCTCGAAGCTCAGCCCATCGACCACGAACCGGCCGGGCAGCGACGGATGCGCGACCCGCAGATGTTTCACCGCCAAGACGCCGAGCTCGCCAGGATCGGAAGAAGAGATCCTTTTCAGGGCTTGGCGTTCCTGGCGCCTTGGCGGTTCCATTTCTTTCCCCGTCATCATGACGACGACGTCGTCGTTCGCGAACGGCGCGCTGTTCACGCCGACCAGCTCGCCATCGCGCAGCACCGCGACGCGGTCGCACAGCGCCGCGATCTCCTCGAGCCGGTGCGAGATGTACACGAAGCTCGTGCCGGCGGCGCGGCGCGCTCGCACGAGCTGGAACAGCCGCTCGGTCTCGGCGTCGGTCAGCGCGGCGGTCGGCTCGTCGAGCACGACGACCTTCGCGTCGTCGGCGAGCGCGCGCGCGATCTCGAGGATCTGCTGCACGCCGACGCCGAGCTGGTGCACCGGCTGGTCGAGATCGATCGCGTCGGCCTCGCCACCCAGCACGTCGCGGAGCATCTGCCGCGCGATCTGCTGCGCGCGCGCCGCGTCGACGACACCGAACCGCACCGGCTCGCGGCCGAGCACGAGGTTGTCGGCGATCGACATGTCGGGGACGAGCGCGAGCTCCTGATGCACGATCGCGATGCCTGCCGAGCGCGCCTCGCGCGTCGACCGGAACGACCGCACGCGGCCGGCGACGACGACGTCGCCGCGGTAGCTGCCGACGCCGTACACGCCGCCGAGGATCTTGATCAGCGTCGACTTGCCGGCGCCGTTCTCGCCGACGAGGCCGAGCACCTCGCCGGGCTCGATCGAGAGCGAGACGTCGTGCAGGGCGCGCACGCCGGGAAACTGCTTGCCGATCTTCCTGAGCTCGACGACCGCGGTCACTTTCGCCTCCTGCGCATCACGAACAGGCCGGCGAGCACGAGCACCACCGCGCTGCCGCCCGAGCCAGGGCCGCCGCTGCAGGCGCACGCGACGCCGGTGCGGCCGGAATAGCCGTTGCCGCCGCCCGCGCCACCGTCACCGTTGATGACCACCGGGCCGGCGTCCGGGTAGTCGGTGATGTCCTTGTCGCCGCAATCGGTGTGCTCGTAGAGCTGCACGCGGTCGAGCTGCGTCATCAGGTACGCGCCGGCGCCGTAGCCGACCATCGGGATCGAGCCCGAGTACGCGCCGATCGGTCCCGACGACGACACCGTGTTGTAGAGCTCGGGCAGCAGGTTGTAGTTGACCGACGCCTGCGACGTCACCCACGACAGCAGGCTGTCGGCCTTGCCGGCGTTGCCGCTGCGGCGGTACGCGTCGGAGGCGCGCAGGTCGATCAGGATCCACTCGTCGGTGTCGTACTGGTCGTTCGAGCCCTCGACGCGCTTGTAGCCGCCGGCGGGCGTCTGTAGGTAGCTCATGCCGTTCATCGTCGAGCCCGCGATCGGATCGGCGGAGTCGATCAGCGACCACGTCACCGCCTCGACGGTCGAGCCGTCGTGGTAGTTGCCGCCGCTCGCGAGCCGCTCGAGCGAGCCGGCGAGCACCTGCTGGCTGTCGATGAAGTTCGCCTTGATCGCCTGCTGCACCTGCGCGGCGAGCGCCTTGTAGTGCGCGATGTCGTCGGTCTTGCCCGCGCGGCGCGCGAGCGTCGCCATGTCGCAGAAGCCGCGCGCGGCGGCCGCGGCGGTGTACAGGAAGTGCTGGCGGTTGCCCCAGTGGACCTCCCAGATCGACGCGTCGGCGATCGGCATGCCGCTCGCCTCGAGGTTCGTCGCGAGCGGCTCGGCAACGCCGTTCTTGATCGCGTCGTAGACGGTGTCGCCCTTCTTCGTCATCCCCGACAGCCACGAGATGTCGCCGGTCGCGTCGACGTACGTGCGCGCCGCCCACAGGAACAGGCCCCAGCCGTCGATCTCGACGTTGCGCGTCGTCTGCCCGGAGTAATCGGCCTCCTCCTGGCCGTCGCCGTAGTAGCGCACGACGCTGATCCGGTACGGCACGTTGCCGACGTAGCTGCCGAAGCGGCCGGCGTCGGCGTCGAGCATGAAGTCGAGCGCGGCCTTCGCGCGATCGCCGTGGCCGGTGCGCGCGAGCGCGTTGATCGCGTACGTCGCGTCGCGCACCCAGCCGGTGTGCCAGCCGCCGGGCGGCAGGCTCGCGAGGATCATGCCGGTGTTGTGGCGGCGCGGGCTGTCCGACCACGGCTCGAGGATCTGGCCCATGCGCAGCACGGCCTCGGCCTGGCGCCAGATCTTCGTCTCGACGTCGGACAGGCCCGGCACCGGCGGCGTGCGGTACTGCTCGAACTCGGCGAGGATGCCCGAGTACAGCGCGTCGGGCGTGCGGCCGGCGAGGAAGGTCTGCCACGCCGCGCGCGCGGCGCTGACGTTGTTGTCCGCGTCGAACAGCACGGCGACGCCCCACCACGCCGACGCTCCCGGCGCGAGCGTGCCGAGGTTCTTGCCGAACGCGTTCTTGAGGTCGGTGCCGCTGCAGCTGGCGAGCTGCGCGAGCGTGCCGCCGCCGGCGACCGTGTTGTACGCGTTGGCGTCGCAGCTCGACACGTCGACGCCGCCGATCGGCACGTAGATCATCGTGCCGCCGCCGTTGCCGGTCTCGGTCGCGCTCTGCGACGCGGCGTCGTAGCTGACCGACTCGCCGTCGGCGCCGGGCGCGTCCGGGTTCGGCGCGCTGCCCATCTTGAAGTTGTGGATCGAGTACGCGGTGACCGTCTGCGGCGAGCCGCTCGTGTTGGTGACCTTGAGCAGCATCACCATCGCGTTGCCGGGGTAGCCGAACGGCGACACGAAGAACGACTCGGTCGTCACCGGCCCGACCGCGACCGCCGAGCGGATCATGTTCGACTCGTCGACGTAGCCGGTCTCGCTCGCCGGCTTGCCGCCGAGCCAGGCCGACGTGCCGCCCGCCTGCACGCCGAAGTACGTGTCGAACACGAGGTTCCGGCGCACCACGCCCTCGCCGTCGGGGTTGGCGGCGTTGGCGTGGAGGTAGCGGTAGGGCCGCTCGAGGTACTGCTTGATCGCGCTCGCCGTCGTGTCGAACACCTGGAACCCGTAGCCGTTGCCGGTGACCAGGAAGTTGAACGACGGCACCGGATCGACCGCGTGCGCCGGGCGGGCGACGAACAGGGCGGCGAGGACCAAGGCGCGACGCATGGCTCGGGCGGGCCTGTTCGCACGATCCGTGCCCGGCGGATCGGGTTGGATCGCGCCGACTTACGCCCCCCCAGGTTGCGTTTCGAAACGTCGGCGGCGAGATCGCGCGTCGCGATCGGCGACGTGCATTCGGGTGCGCTTCGCCATCCCTGCGTACCGTCGGGGCACCCACGTGGCATGTGGCTTGAACATCGCGCCGCCGTGCGCTGGATCGCCTTCGTCGTCCTCGGGCTCACCGCCTGCGAGCCGCCTGGTTATGGGCGGCATGACGTCGACGCGGCGACCGGCTCGGATGCGGCGAAGGCAGTCGACGCCGCTCCCGATTCCCAGGCGGTGAAGACGTGCGATCACGCCTTCCGCCTCGACGGTCACGGCACCGCGCAGTCGGTGTGGCTGACCGGCGACTTCGTGCAGTGGGCGGGCGATCCGCCCCACGGCGCGATCCCGTTCACGCTCGGCGTCGATGGCGGCTGGACCGGCGACTACAAGTTCATGGAAGGCACGTTCCAGTACAAGTTCATCGTCGACGGCTCGCAGTGGATCCCCGATCCGACCGATCCGAACAGCGTGCCCGACGGCCTCGGCGGCATGAACAGCGTCTATACCTGCACGCCTCAGTAGCAGATCGGCCGCTCGCCGCACTGGGCGACGCCGGTCGTGAAGTCGCAGTAGTTGCTCTGGCACTGCGTGCTCGACGCGCACATCAGGCCGTCGGCCTCGAGCGCGGTGCACGTGCCAGTCGTCCCGTCGCAGTAGCTGCGGTCGATGCAGTCGAGCGGCTGCGGGCCGCAGGGCTGGCCGAGCTCCGGGCGCAGCACGCAGGTGCCCGACGTCGCATCGCAGCGGTAGTAGATGGAACAATCGCTGTCGCTCGCGCACGTCGCGCCGGCGACGCCGAACGCGGTGCACGTCTGCGTCGCGCTGCAGTAGTCGCCGACGTCGCGGCAGTCGTTGTCCGACACGCACGCGCCTCCGGTGGGCGCGAGCGGGGTGCACGTGGCGTTCTTGCAGGCGAGGCCGAGCTGGCAAGCGTCATTCGAGCTGCAGCTCGCGCCCGCGGGCAACAGCGCCACGCAGAGGACGGTCGTCGGATCGCAGTAGCTGGCGATGCAGCTCGGGTTGCTGGTGCACGCTTCGCCGAGCGCGGGCCGCGGCGTCGGTGCGGTGCTGCCGACGCACGTGCCGAGCGGCTGGCCGGTCGTCGAGCAGCTGGCCATGCTGCAGTACCGCGACACGCACTCGTCGTCGAACGCGCAGACGCCACCCGCGGCGACCGTGCCGGTGAACATCTGATCGCACGCGGCCGGCGCGCTGCGCGAGGTGTTCGTGAACGCGACGCTGCGATCGCACGACGCGGTGATCGCCGCGAGACAGGTCTCGGCGGCCGCGGCGTCGTAGATCACCGTGCCGGCCTGGACCGCCGCGACGAGGTCGGGCGTGACGCCGCTGCCGACGTCGAGCCGCAGCCGGCCGCACGTCAGCACGTCGGAGACCAGCCCGCAGCGCACCAGCTCGTTGCAGTCGTACGCGTTGTACGACGCCTGCAGGCTCTCGATCGGGATCGGGCCGCCGCCGCTGCTGTCGCTGCCACATCCCGCTGCGATCACGCACGCCACGAGCCACCGGTGCATGGCTGAGATTACATCAGTACTCGTCGTGGCCGACAACCGTGACGTCGCCCGCGCCGGCGATCTCGAGCGCCGCGCGCGCGGTCTCGGCGGTCGTCACCGCGACGGTGACGGTGTCCTCGGGGCGCAGGTGGCGCGTGCACGCCGCGCGCACGTCGGCGGCGGCCAGCTGCGCGAGCGCCTCGGGCAGCCGCGCGCTGTAGCCGCGGGGCAGGTCGAACACCTCGTCGCGCACGGCGAGCTGCATGCGCTGGCGCGCGGTCGCGACGTGGAACGGCATCGCGCCGACGAGGTAGCTGCGCGCGAAGTCGACCTCGTCGTCGGTGGGGCCGCGCGCGGCGTAGTCCGCGTACAGCTCGAGCGCGAGCGCGATCGCGGGCCCGGCGACGTCGATCGCCGCCGCCGTCCAGATCTCGAACCAGTGCGGCAGCCGCGACCGGCGCAGCGCGCAGCCGGCCCCGTAGCTCCAGCCGCGCTTGACGCGGATCTCCTGCATGAGGCGCGAGCTGAACATGCCGCCGAAGATCGCCTCGGCGAGCGCGAGCGCCGGCGTGTCGGCGTCGCCGTAGCGCGTCGCGAGGTGGCCGATCCGGATCTGCGCCTGCGTGCGGTCCGGCTTGTCGACGAGGATCGCGCGGCGGCCCGAGCGAGGCGCGGTCGCGAGCTCCGGCGCCTTGCGGCCGCGCGCCCCGGGCGGCACGCGATCGAGCAGGCGCGCGACGAGCCGTTGCGCCGCGGCCTCGTCGATGTCGCCGGCGAGCCCGATGACGAGGTTGCCGGCGACGACCTCCTGGCGCCACAGCCGGATCGCCGCCTCGCGCTCGAGCTTGGTGATCGACGCCTCGGTGCCGAGCGACGTGCGGCCGTACGGGTGACCCGGGCAGCACAGCCAGTCGAACCACCGCGTCGCGAGCGCGCTGTCGTCGTCGCGGATCTCGTCGAGCACCTGCGGCGTCTCGCGGAGCAGGCGCGCGTGCTCGTCCTCGGCGAACCTCGGCGCGGCGAGGATGTCGCCGGCGAGCTCGAACACGGCGTCGAGGTGGCGCGCGAGCGCGAGGCCCGACAGCGTCACCGCGTCGCGCGACAGCGACACGTCGATCGCGGCGCCGAGCGAGTCGAGCGTCTCGTCGAGCTGCGCGCGATCGCGCGCGCCGGCGCCGCGGCGCGCGAGCAGCGCGGCGTGGCGGTGCAGGCCCTCGCAGCCGGCGGGATCCGCCGACGCGCCGCCGCGGATCGCGACGTCGAACCACACGAGCGGCGTGTCGGGCGACGCCTCGACGATGACGTGCGGGGCGGGCATCAGCCTTCGGCCTCGTGGTCGTCGCCCTCTTCGCCGTCGCCGCCTTCTTCGCCGTCGTCTGTCTCCGG
>JBLMXA010000694.1:0-7396 GCA_050257515.1 Acidobacteriota bacterium
GGGCCGGCGGCGCGGCTACCACTCGCCGTCGTCGTCGTTACCGCGACGGCGGCCGCGCTTGCCGCGATCGTCATCACCGCCGCGCTCGCGCGCGCGCTCCTTGTCCGTGCGACCGCGACCACGCCCGCGGCCGCGGTCGTCGCCCCCGGCGGGAGGACCGCCCGCGGGACGGCCGAAGCCGCCGGGACCCGGGCCGCCGGGGCCGCGATAGCCACCGCCGCCGCCGGGAGGACCGCTCGGCCCGCGATAGCCGCCACCACCGCCACCTGCATAGCCGCCGCCACCGGGCCCGCCGGGGCCGCCCGGACGCGGGCTGTACGGCCGACCCGGCCCGCGCGCCTCGCGCTCGCGCGCCTCGTTGATCCTCAGCATGCGTCCGTCGAGCTCGTGTCCGTCCAGCTCCTGCATCGCCTGCTGCGCGGCCTCGGCGGTCGCCATCTCGACGAACGCGAAGCCACGCGACCGCCCCGTCTCACGATCCATGATGATCGACACCGACGCGACCTCTCGACCGTTTGCCCCGAATGCTTCTCTGAGTGACTGCTCGGTCGTGTTGTAGTTCAGGTTGCCCACGTAGAGCTTCGTTCCCACGGACGGTCTCCTCGACGATTCTGCGCAGCGGACGAGTGAAATTCGTAGCGACAAGTGGTCCGGCACCACCCCACGCTCCTCACGATCGTATCACACGGACGTGATGGCTAGATCACGTTGTGAGTGGCCGAAAGTGTGCGTGAATTGCAAAGGATCCAGCGTTTGTGGCTAGACTAAGCAGCACTCACCAAGGGGGCTTATTTTGAAGAAACTCGCCTTTCTCGGAGGCGTGATCGGGCTCGGTGTCGGCACGTTGCTCGTGCTCCACGCACCGACGCACGCCGCCGACCACCTCGACGCGCCTGCGATCATGACGAACCCGATGGCCGACATCACCGACGTCTACGCGTGGATGTCGAGCGACGCCAAGCTCGTCAACCTCGTGATGGACGTGTCGCCGGGCGATCCCGGGACGATGGGCTCGGGCGCGATGGCGCCGCGCCACTTCGGTCCGTCGATCCTCTACGTCTTCCATGTCAGCTCGGTCGACGGCTACCCGCCGAAGACGGCCACCGAGACGAAGGTGATCTGCCGCTTCAACAGCGACACCGATGCCGAGTGCTGGGTCGGCGACAAGGACTACGTCCACGGCAACCCGACGGTCGCCGGCGGCATCGTGAGCGCGTCGACGAAGGTGAGGCTGTTCGCCGGCCGCCGCTCGGATCCGTTCTTCTTCAACTTCAACGGCTTCGCCGACGCGGTCGCCACCGTCGATGCGGCCGAGGCCGGTGCCGCTGGCAGCGGCCTCAAGAACCTCGACACCGACGGCGACGGCTGCCCCGACGCGCTCCCCGGCGCCGAGGGCAGCGCGCTGCGCAGCCAGCTGCAGGAAGGCCCCACCGGCGTGAACGCACACCCGCCGTGCAACGGCACCGACCAGGACTGCTTCCTGCACTTCGACGTGCAGTCGATCGTCCTGCAGATCGACAAGACGCTCCTCAACACCGGCTCGCACTCCATCCTCGGAGTCTGGGCTTCCACCCACTCGACCTGAACCACGGAGAAGACCAGATGAACAAGCTGCATCTTTTCGCCGTGGTGCTCGCGCTCGCGGCATGCGGTGACGACAAGGCGAAGCCCGACGCGTTCTCGCACATCGACTCGCCGATGATCGACGCGCTCAACATCCCGCCCGCGCCGACGCCCGGTGCGCAGATCGATCGCATGGGCCGCCCGGCGGTCAACACCGCGCTCAACCACGTGTTCGACACCGACATGACCGCGGAGGGCTCGGCGAAGGACGCGTACAACGCCGACGGCGGCGCCGGGACCTGGCAGACGACGTACCTCAACGAGTTCGCGAAGAACCTCGCGATCCTCGACGCGCTCGACACCACGCTGACCGCGACCGGCTGCAAGAACCAGGTCGGCTACAACGGCAATGCCGGCGGCGGTGGCAGCGCGATGGCGTGCCCCGGCGCGACCTGCTCGTACAACTTCATGTCCGGCGTGCTCGCCGACGACGAGCTGTACCTCGACACCGCGAAGACCACGTGCAAGTTCTACCTCGCGGTCGAGTTCGGCGTCGTCAGCGGCCTGGGCAACGACACGTGCGGCGGCCGCGCGCCCGACTACGACGTGATCGACTTCAGCTACACCGCGCTGGCGGTCGGCATCGCCGGGTTCTCGACGGACGGTAACTACGTGCCGGCGTTCGGCGACGGCGTGCCGGCGCACACCGACACCCTCGGCACGTGCTCGACGACGACGACGACGACGTGCGCGGGCGAGAACGACAAGACGTCATGCCCGACGGGCGAGACCTGCGTGCCGCAGTTCCCGTTCCTCGGGCCTCCGCACAACATGTGATCATGCGAGAAGCGATCGTCGCGCTCGCGCTGGTCGTGGCGTGTCGCGGCGGTTGCTCGCAGCCCGCGCCCACAGCGCACCACGAGGCCGGCCGGGATGGCGGCCCGGCGTCGCTCGTGCCGCGGCTGCCGCGCAGCGACGACCCGGCGCTCGCGCTGCAGGAGCTCGACGCCGCCGTCGCGATCTACCGCCAGCGCGACCAGCTCGGCGAGGCCGTCGCCGCGCTGCTCGACCGCGCCGCCGTCAAGGGCCAGCTCGAGGACTTCCAGGACGCGCTCGCGCTGTCGGCGAAGTACGTCGAGCGCGAGCCGAACCAGGTGGCCGCGTGGCGCTCGCGGTTCGCGGCGCTGTCGCGCGTGCACCGGTTCGCGGACGCGCGCGCCGCGCTCGCCGAGATCGCGAAGCGCTCGCTCAACCGCACCCACTGGGAGGACCTCGAGGCGCAGCTCGACGAGGCGACCGGCAAGTCCTCGCTCGCCACGCGCGAGTCGCTGGTCAAGCGGTGGGGCAGCCCGACGAACGTCGTCTCGTACGCGGCCAGCCTCGCGCTCGAGGGCAGGCTCGACGACGCGCTCGCGGTGATGCCGCGCGCGGCCGCCGCGGTGCGCGACACGCGCCCGGCGCTCTACGAGTTCATCCTGTTCCAGTGGGGCCGGCTGTACGAGCTGAAGGGCGAGATGGCCGCCGCGCGCGAGCTGTACGCGGCGGCGCACGCGCGGCTGCCGGCGCTCGAGGCGACGACGCACCTCGCGCGCGCGATGATGGCGACCGGCGACCGCGACGGCGCGCGCCAGCTCGTCGACGCCGCGCTCGCGCAGGACCGCCACCCGGAGCTGCTCGAGCTCGCCGGCGAGCTCGACGGCAACCCCGCCCACGTCGCCGAGGCGAAGCGCGAGTGGGAGCGCTACGTCGCGGCGCTGCCGGAGGCGTTCTCCGACCACGCCGCGCGCTTCTACCTCGCCGGCGGCGCCGATCCGGCACGCGCGCTCGTGCTCGCGCGCGCGAACCTGGCGAACCGCGACACCCGCGAGGCGCGCGCGCTCGTCGTCGAGGCGGCGCTGGCCGCGAAGGATTCGCACGCCGCCTGCGAGGCCGTCGGCCCCTTGCTCGCGCCCGCCGCGCTGCGCTCGCAGCAGTTCGTGGCATGGCGCGCGCTCACCGCGTGTGGGCGTACGGACGAGGCCAAGCGCCTCGCCGCGAATCTCGGCATCGCGCACTGAGGTGCGAGCCCCTTCTTGGTATCCTCGTCGCGGAAAATGCCGCTGCCGTACCCGCATCGCGCGACCTTCCTCGCGAGCACGCTCGTCGTGCCTCTCGAGCAGCGGACCGCGGCGCCTTACCTCGCGCGGCTGCTGTCGATCATCGTGTTCGACCAGTTCCTGCGGCACCCGGTCGTCACGCTCGGCGACGACGAGGAGCGGCTGATCGACGATCAGGGCCGCCTGCTCGACGCGAACCACCCGCAGATCGAGGATTCCATCGACTGGCTGTTCCGGATCTCGCGCCGCCACGAGGTGCTGTGGTTCGAGATCTCGCTCGACCGCAAGCGCCCGCAGGCGACGCTGTTGCGCGCGCGGCTGCCGAACGGCGCGAGCGACGAGTGGACGTCGAGCGGCGACCTGCCGCTGTCGCTGCAGCTCGGCCAGTGCCTCGCGCAGTGGCTGTCGACGCGGCGGCTGCCGATGGTCAAGGCGCTGCCCGAGTTCTCGATCGACGATCTGCGCGACGCCGGAGCGCGGCTGGCGAAGGCGGCGATGGCGCTGTCGCTGCGCTCCGACATGCCGGTGTTACCGTCGCCGCTGCTCCAGCCGCTGCCCAAGCTCGCGATCCCGTACCTGCGCGTGCTCGCCGAGATGGCCGGCGCCGCGGCGCGCACGCTCGATCCGATGATCCTCGCGATCGATCCGCAGCATCCGGTCGCGCGCCGCAACACGTACGTCACGCGCCTGATGCATGGCCAGGCCGAGCGCCGCGACATCCTGCCGCTCGTCACCGAGGCGCCGATGTACGGCAAGCCGCACCTGTCGATCTGGGGCGAGCCGTTCGCGGCCGAGCGCACGCTCGAGAACATGGGCGTGCGCCACCAGGGCATCGCGGCGAGCCTGATGCCGGCGAACCCGTACGCGTGCCACAACTACTCGCTGCAGCTCGCCGAGCACGGCCGCAACGAGGAGAGCTACCGGTGGGCGGATCGCGCGACGGTCGCCGCGCCCGACTTCGGCGCGGCGCACCTCGACTGCGTGCGCCGGCTGCGCCAGGTCGGCCGCCCGGGCCAGGCGTTCGCGGAGGCCCAGTACCGCTGCCGCGAGATCCTCGATCGCGCCGCCGCCGGCAAGCTGCCGCCGAACGACTGGCAGGCGCCGCACCACGCCGCGCTCCTGATCGCGTTCGCCCACCTCGATGTCGGCCGGCTCGCCGAGGCGATCGAGCTCGCGGACGACGCGATGGCCAAGCTTCCCGACGATGCGCAGACGAAGGAAGCGTTCGCGTGGGCGAGCAAGCGGATCTCGCACTGGAAGACCGATGCCGGCCTGCTCGCGCGCGCGTACGCGTGGGAGGGCTTCTATCGCGGCGATCCCGGGCGCGCGATCGAGGGTCTCGTGCGCGGCCGCATCACCGACGACGAAGACTGCATGATCATGATCGACTCGCTGCTCGCGATCGGGCGCGAGGATCAGGCGCTGATCGCGTACCACCACTGCGCCGGGCTTGACGGCGCCGGCCTGCTCGCCGACGGCAAGGCACGGCTCGCCGCGGCGCGCGCGCTGATCCTCGCCGGCAAGCTCGACGAGGCGTTCGATCAGATCCAGATCGTGCAGCTGCGGCGCGGCGAGAGCCGGCTCGAGGCGGAGATCAACCGCATCCTGCGGCTGTGCGCGACGCGACCCGCCGCCGAGTGGGAGCGCGTCGTCGAGCGCCGGCTCGACAAGGGCGCGCTGCGGCTCGCGCGGATGGCCGCGCGCGATCTCGCCGACTTCGTGCCCGGGCTCGACACGCCGATCGTTCGCCGCGCGCTCGGCGAGCACGCGCCGGTCGTGCCCGATGCGCGCTGGCTCAAGGACCTGATCGCGACGCTGCCGGGCTCGCAGAGCGCGTCGGCCGCGCTGCTCGCACGGCTCGCGCGCCCCGACGAGGACACGCTCGCCGCCGCCGACGCGCTCGCGCAGGAGTGGTGGTCGGCGCTCGTGCCGCCGGCGAAGGATCGCGACGCGCACGCCTCCGGCGCGATGCTCGCGCTCGGCGTCGCGCTCGCCCAGTACTTCGCCGAGGCGACCGCGTCGCCGTCGCCGATCGCCGGCGCGTACCGCCACATCGCGACCGAGGCGCTCCACCTCGTGCGCCGCTCGCGCTACCAGCTCGAGCCGAACGCGATCCGCGCGCTGCTGTCCGTGATCGAGCGGCTGTCGGGCGCGCCCGAGTGGCTGTTCGACACGTGGCTCTTGCGCGTGGAGCGCGCGCTCGATCTCGAGGCCGAGCACGGCAGCTACCACGAGGCGATGACGTCGGGGCTGCCCGCGATCCTGCGCCACCTGCGCGGCGACGAGCGCGCCGGCTGGGAGCTGCGGTTCGCGTACGATCTCGCGGCCGACCCGTCCGCGTACGAGCCCGCGTCGGCGCTGTTCGAGCGCTGCTCGCGCGCGCTCGAGGCCGGCGGCACGACGCTCGCGTGGTCGGCGGCCGCCGCGGCGGCCGGCCCCGCCGAGCAGCACCTCGACATCCACTGGCTCGCGGCGCTCGCGAACCCGACCGGCGTCGCCGCGCCGTGGCTGCAGGTCGCCAAGGCGCTGTTCGCGCTCGGCAGGCAGGGCGACGCGTTCGACGCCGCGTGCCACGCGCTGGTCGCCGCGACCGCGCGCGAGCGCGCGCAGATGCTCGCCGAGATCGCGGGCCCGTGGCGCGCCGCCGGTGTGACGACGCCGCTCGACGGCGACGCCGCGTTCCAGGCCGGCCTCGAGGCCGTGTCCGACGAGCGCCTCGACGTCGCGGTGCGCCACCTGCGCTGGGCGTGCGCCGTCGAGCCCGGCAACGCGCGCCGCGCGCAGTCGCTCGCGGTCGCGCTCGGCCGCGCCGGCGACGGCCTCGAGGCGATCCGCGTGCTGTCCGCGCACGAGCGCATCGACGCGCCACGCCTGATCGGCCGCGTGCTCGTCGAGGCCGGCCGCGATGTCGAGGCCGTGCCGATCCTGCGCTACGCGTCGCGCCGGTACCGCTCGCCCGACGACTGGGCGCTGCTCGCGACCACCGCCGCGCGCGCCGATGACGACGCGGTCGCCGTCGAAGCGGGCCGCCGCGCGACGGGACTCGGCTCGGCGGATCCGGACGTGCTGATCGCGCTCGCGACCGGGCTGTACCGGCTCGGCGAGTTCGTCGAGTGCGAGCGCGTCGCGCAGCAGATCGTCTCGCTGCGCGGCGCGACGAAGGAGATCCGCGTCGTCGGCCTCCACGCGATGGCGCGCGCGCTCGCGGGTCAGGGCCGCCACGTCGACGCGCACCCGTACGCGAAGGAGGCGGCGCGGCTGCAGCCGAACGGCGAGCTCGCCGCCGAGCTGATCGAGACGATGGATCGCATCGTCGCGCAGCAGATGCCGCCGGTGCGCGAGACGCGCGAGCACACGATGGAGCGCGGCGCGTGGGCCGATCTCGAGGCCGGCCGCTTCGACTCGCTGCTCGCGGCGACGACGAGCCCGTCGTGGGGCGTCACGTGCGCGGCGCTCGCGGCGTGCGAGTTCCGCCGCGCCGACGAGAGCGGCATCCCGGTCGCGCCGCGCGCGCTCGAGGCCGCGACCGACGTGCTCGCGCGCACCGTCGGTGCGACCGGCGTCGATGCCGTGCTTGCCCGCGTCCGCGCGCTGCGCATCCGCGACAACGCGTTCATCCAGATCGATCCGCCTCCTCCGCTCGGGCTGCGCTTCACGAGCGACGAGTTCGAGCACGCGTACATGGAGCGCGACCGGCGCCCGCACCGTCCGAGCGCGCTCCACAGCTACGCGCGCTG
>JBLMXA010000695.1:0-5318 GCA_050257515.1 Acidobacteriota bacterium
GGCATCCCACGTCGTGCGGAACCCGGCGCGCGCGATCGCGGTGACGCGCTCGTGCAGGCAGCTCGCGCGCGCGGTCACCGTCGCGCCGGCCGGGCGCTTCGCGCCGTGCAGCAGCGCGTCGGCGATCGCGATCGGCTCGCGGCTGTCGTCGATCAGCGCGACCTTCGCGGGCGCGGCCGGCGGCGTCGAGGCCCACGCCGGCCCGAGCGTCGCGCGCGCGAGCTTGATCGCCTGGTCGACGATCGCGTCGGCGCTCGCCTCGGCGACGTCGAACGTGACGTGCGCGCTGCCGCGGCCGGTCGCGGTGTCGACGTGGACGGTGAGCTGCCAGCGCGTGCGGTGCTCGACGCGCCGCAGCCCGGGTGCTGCCTCGTCGATGATCGCGAGCTCCTGATCGCGATCGATCACGACCCAGTCGGCGACGCCGCGCCGCTCGAGCGCGTGGGCGACGGCGCGGCGATCGATCACGTCTGGCTCCGGTGCGCGCGCAGGTTGCCCCGGACGCGCAGCGAGGGCACCTCGAACGATCGCCAGCACGGGCGGCCGTCGCGATCGTCGCGGATCGCGAGCGTGTCGGTCTGCTTCGACACGCCGTGCACCGACGCGAGCAGCGCCGCGAGATCGCCGACGAGCTCGAGATCGGCGAACACGCGGCCGGTGAGCTTGCCGCCCTTGACCTCGCGCGCGCGCGCGATCGCGACCACCAGGCGATCGCTCGCGGGATCGACGACCGCGGAGCTCGCGCCCTCGAGGAGGTAGCCGTCGTCGAGCAGGTGGTCGCGCTCGCTGGCACCGGCCGCCAGCCGCAGGTGCGAGGCCGCGGGCTCGGCGACGCCGAGGTGGCCGGGCCGGCGCGCGCGCGCGAGCTTCTGCGCGACGTGGCCCTGATCGAGCAGCGTCACCGGTGCCGCGAGCTCGCCGGCGTCGTCGAAGTGGAAGCCGCCGTACGCGCGCGGCGCGGTCGGATCGTCGACGAGCGTCAGCTGCGGCGACGCGACGTTCGCGCCGATCGCGAGCCGGCGCGCGACCTCGGGCCGCCGCGCCGCGGCGACGGTCAGCAGCGCCTGCGTCGCCGCGTCGACGATCGCGGCGACGATCGAGGGCTCCAGCACGAGCCCGTACTCGCCATCGTCGAGCGAGCCCGGCGTGAGCAGCTGGAGCGCGGCGCGCGTCGCGTCACCGAGCTGGTGCCCGGTGAGCTCGCCGTCGTCGATGCCGCCCATCCACGCGCGCGCGACCTCGCTGACGACCGGCCGCGTGCCGTTCCACGCGACGCGGATCGCGCCGCGGCGCACGCGCACGAGCCGCTGCTCGAGATCGCTTCCGGGCGCGACCGACCACACGGTCGCGTCGTCGATGTCGATCGAGGCCGCCTGGTAGACGATGCGGCTCGACACCGCATCGTCCTGCTGCGCCATCGTCTCGACGCGCGCGAGCAGCACGTCGTCGTCGAGATCGACGCCGGCCGCGTTCCACACGCGCGGCTTGCCGAAATCGAGGCGCGCCGGCGCGCCGAGCGCGCGGCCGATCAGCGTCTGCACCGCATCCGCGACGCCGTCGGCCGACAGCTCGCTCGTCACGATCTCGCGCGCCGCGCCGTCCTTGTCGCGCACGCCGATCACGACGCCATCGCTGCGACCGCGCGACACGCCCGCACCGAGCACGTCGATCGCGGCGGTCGTGCGGCGCCTCGTCACCGCGAGCGCGTGCGGGGCGTCGAGGCCGGCGCCGCGCAGCGCCGCGATCGCGTCGTGCAGCCAGGTCCGCACCTCGCCGCCGCTCGCGGCGACGTGCTCGACGCCCTTGACCGGTGCGCGGCAGCCGAACGCCCACAGCAGCGTCGACGCCGACGCCGCGCCGAGCGTGCCGAGCAGCTCGCGACGGTTCACGGCGCGATACTAACGTGTCCTCGCACCCCGACGTCGACGCTCGGCGGCCGATGTGCGTGCACGGCCGGCACCGCCTTCGCGCCCGGCGCGCCGCGCTCGATCCACGCGGCGACCCGGTTGAAGTCGGCAAACCGCGTCTGCTTGCCCTCGGCGCCGTAGAACGCCATCACGACCTCCTTGCCGTCGAACCGCGCGGCGGTGATGAAGCAGTAGCCGGCCGCGTCGGTGTAGCCGGTCTTGCCGCCGATCACGTCGTAGCGCTTCGCGCGCAGCGGCTCGTTCGTCGTCGCGTAGTCGATGCCGCGGTGCCGGCCCTTCGGCACGATCTCCTGGAAGTCGTCGCCCATGATCTCGCGCAGCACGTCGTCGGCGAGCGCCGCGCGCAGCGCGATCGCCATCTCGCGCGCGGTCGACACGTTGCCGCGAAGCCCGGTCGGATCGGTGAAGCGAGTCCGCGACAGGTGGAGCCGCTTCGCGATCGCGTTCATCGCCGCGACCAGCTGATCGGCGTCCATGCCCGCGGCGCGGCCAAGCGCGGTCGGCGCGCGGTTGTCTGATGCCATGAGCATGGCGCGCAGCAGATCCTTGTTGCGGAACTGCTCGCCGACGTCGAGGCGGGTGCGGGAGCCGCCGCGCGCGTCACGCGCGTCGGCCTTCGTGATCTCGGTCCAGCCATCGAGATCGAGGCCCTTCTCGCGCACGGCCATCGCGACGAAGATCTTCGTCGTCGACGCGATCGCGCGGATCTCGTCGGCATCTTTTGCGAAGATCTCGGCGCCGGTCTGCGCGTCGATCACGACGCACGACTTGGATTTCACGTCGGGCAGGTCACCCGCATGGGCGGTGTGGCCGAGCACACCCACCAACACCCACAGCACGAAGGTGCGCATCATGGATGTGGTAACACGGCGGCCTCTACTCCGCGACTTTCCAGCCGGTTGGCGCTAGTATGTTGGCTCGCGGAGAATCCATGGACCCTCAGCAAGGGGCCCCAGCAGACTTCCTCATCGGGCAGACCGTCGGCAACTACCTGGTAACCCAGAAGTTGGGCGAGGGTGGCATGGGATCCGTGTACCTGGCGGAGCACCCGACCATCGGCAAGAAGGTCGCCCTCAAGGTCCTGCACGCCGAGTTCTCGAGCAACCCCGAGGTCGCCGAGCGCTTCTTCACCGAGGCCAAGGCCGTCAACGCGATCGGCCACCCGAACATCGTCGACATCGTCGACTACGGCGTCATCCAGGCCGGCCCGGGCGGCAAGGACCGGCTCGTGTACTTCATCATGGAGTACCTGTCGGGCATGACGCTGTCCGAGGTGATCCGGACGCAGTCGCCGCTCGCGCCCGAGCGCGCGCTGATGATCGCGCTCCAGGTCGCCGACGCGCTCGCCGCGTCGCACCGCTGCGGCATCGTCCACCGCGATCTCAAGCCCGACAACATCATCTTGATCCAGCGCGGCCGCGAGCGCGACTTCGTCAAGCTGCTCGATTTCGGCATCGCGAAGCTGACCGGCAGCGACGGCATGTCGTCGCACCGGACGCGCACCGGCCTCGTGCTCGGCACGCCCGCGTACATGTCGCCGGAGCAGTGCGAGGGCAAGCCCAACGTCGATCACCGCACCGACGTCTACGCGCTCGGGATCTGCCTCTACGAGATGCTGGTCGGCCGCGTGCCGTTCATCGGCGAGGGCTACGGCGAGATCCTCGTCCAGCACCTCGCGCAGGCGCCGGTGCCGCCGTCGCGGTACCGGATGATGTCGCCGCACGTCGAGGCCGTGGTGCTCAAGGCGCTCGAGAAGAACCCGGCGATGCGCTACCCGACGATGGACGAGATGATCCGCGCGCTGTCGGATCCGGTGGGCTTCGTCGAGGCCCACGGCGGCGTCGGCGGCTTCCTGCAGACGCAGCTGATGCCTTCGACGGCGCCGCTGCCCGACATCCGGCTGACGCCGCCGCCGATGACGCCGGCGCCCGGCCTGATGTCGCCGGTGCCGGGCACGCTGAAGTCGCCGGTGCCGACCACGCTGAGCTCCGCGGCCGGCCAGGCCGCGCCGGCCTCGCGCAGCAAGACGGGGTTCATCATCGGCGGCGTGGTCGTCGTCGCCGCGGCCGCGGTCGGCATCGTGCTGGTCGTCAGCAAGGGCAAGACCGACGCCAGCGCGTCGCCCGACGAGGGCAGCGCGGGCAGCAACCTCGTCGCGCAGGGCAGCGCGGGCAGCGCCGCGGTCAAGCCGCCCGATCCCACGCCGCAGGTCGGCAGCGCCGGCAGCGCGACCGTGAAGCCGGTCGATCCGAGCGCGGGCAGCGGCAGCGGGAAGACGGAGCCGAAAGACCGTTACATGACCGTGGAGGTCACGTCGACGCCGCCCGGTGCCGAGATCTTCGTCGACGGTGTCGACCTGCACAAGGTCACCGACACGAAGCTGTCGCTGCCGGTCAACCACTCCAAGGCCGAGATCCTGCTGCGCATGAAGGGCTTCGAGGACTTCGTGTTCAACAACGTCGAGCTCGACGGCAAGGACCTCAAGGAAGTCGCGACGCTCGTGACGCGGAAGGTGGTGCCGGCGAGCGGCCACACGCCGACGAGCGGCCACACGCCGACCAGCGGCCACACGCCGACGGCGGGCAAGGGCTCGGGCTCGACCGGCAAGGGCTCGGGCTCGGCGGGCAAGGGCTCTGGCCACAAGGATAACGACACCGGGCTCATGTCGCCCGAGGACATGTGAGCCTCCCAGATCGGAGACGCGTATGAAGCGGATGCTTGGCCTCGTGGGTGTCTCGTTGCTGTGGTCTGCGCTCGCTGCGGCGGAGCCGAAGACCGCGGACGAGTGGTACAAGGAAGGCGAGAACCAGTACAACCTCGGCGAGTTCGACAAGGCCGCCGACGCGTTCAAGCAAGGCTTCGCGCTCGAGACCGACGACGCCAAGAAGCCCGCGTTCCTCTACAACGTCGCCCAGGCGTACCGGCAGGGGAACAAGTGCAAGGACGCGGTGTTCTTCTACAAGCGCTTCCTGTCGCTCAAGGACACCGGCGTGGGCAAGCCGCTCTCCGACGACAAGCACAAGGAGATCGAAGGCCTGATCGCCGAGCTGGACGCGTGCGCGAAGAACCAGGAGGCGATCGCGAAGAAGCCGCCCGAGAACACGATGTCGCCGAGCGGCGACTCGACCGGCAAGTCGACCGGCACGACCGGCACGGCGGGCACCACCACCGCCACCGGCACCAAGGTCGCCAACGCCGGCGACGAGGGCGGCGATGAAGGCGACGAGGGCGGCGTGCGCAAGGGCATCACGCTCGAGCCCAAGCTCGTCACCGGCCGGCTCGGCCTCGGCGCGTCGTTCGTCAGCGCCGGCAACCTCGACATCCCCGTGCAGCCGAACTTCACGCTGATCGGCGGCTATCCGATCAAGCTGATCCCGAAGCTGCGCGCCG
>JBLMXA010000696.1:0-37656 GCA_050257515.1 Acidobacteriota bacterium
CCGGCTCGGGCTCGGGAGCCGGCTCGGGCTCGGGAGCCGGCTCGGGCTCGGCCGAAGCCGAGCCGCCGGCGACCACCGGCGAGGTGTCGGGCACCGTCGAGTCGCCGGACCTCGAGGCGCCGCTCGGGGGCGCGACGGTCAAGGTCGTCGGCACGCTGGTCGCGACGACGACCGACGACGCCGGCCACTTCAAGCTCACGGTCGGACCGGGAACGATCAAGGTGCGCGCCGAGGCGAGCGGGTTCAAGCCCGAGGAGCGCACGGTCACCGTCGAGGCCGGAGCGAGCGTCGAGCTCGCGTTCAAGCTCGCGACCGCGCCGACGCCGACCGTCGCCGAGACGATCGTGGTGGTCGGCTCGCGCACCCCGCGCACGCTCGCCGAGTCACCCGTGCCCGTCGACGTGATCACCGCCGAGGAGATCGCGCGCAGCGGCCGCACCGAGACCGGGCGCATTCTCAGCGAGCTCGAGCCTTCTTACATCTCGACACCACAGACCATCGCCGACGGCACCGACCACGTCGATCCCGCGAGCCTGCGCGGCCTCGGCCCCGACCAGGTGCTCGTGCTCGTCAACGGCAAGCGCATGCACCGCTCGGCGCTGATGCACGTCAACGGCACGTTCGGCCGCGGCACGGTCGGCACCGATCTCAACTCGTTCCCGGTCGGTGCGATCAAGCGCATCGAGGTGCTGCGCGACGGCGCCGCGTCGCAGTACGGCTCCGACGCGATCGCCGGCGTCATCAACATCGTCACCAAGGACGACACCGACGTGCTCGATCTCGTCGGCGAGGCGGGCATCACCGCGTCGCGCGACGGCGCACAGCTGCTGACGAGCGCGAACTATGGCTACAAGATCGGCCAGAAGGGCTTCCTCAACCTCACCGGCGAGTTCCTGCAGAGGAACGCGACGAACCGCGCCGGCCGCTACACCGGTCCGATCTACAGCGCAAACGGCGCGATGGACGACGCGACGCTCGCCGCGAACGGCCTCACCCGTGACGACTTCAGGATGAAGATCGGCGAGGCCGCCGCGACCGCGAGCATGGGCGAGTACGATCTCGAGCTGCCGTTCGAGGACGGCAACGCGACGTTCTACAGCTTCGGCAACGTGTCGTATCGCCGCGGCTCGGCCGGCGGCTTCTACCGCTACCCGTTCCAGGAGTCGCAGGTCGTGCCGGAGTTCTACCCGAACGGCTTCCTGCCCGAGATCCACCCGACGATGGGCGACACGTCGCTGACGGTCGGCCTGCGCCGCAAGGGGCCGTGGACGGTCGACGCGAGCCTGACGCACGGCACGAGCTCGTTCCGCTTCGACATCGAGAACTCGGTCAACGCGTCGCTCGGCACGGCGAGCCCGACGACGTTCGACGCCGGCACGCTGTCGTCGTCGGAGACCGTCGCGAACCTCGATCTGCAGCACGAGCTGCACCAGTCGGTCGTCGACAAGTCGACGCTCGTGCTCGGCAGCGAGCTGCGCATCGAGAACTACCAGATCCAGGCCGGCGACCAGGCGTCGTACGAGCTCGGCGCCGCGACGTTCGGCACGCCCCCGCAGCCGAAGCTGCCCGGCGCGCAGGTGTTCCCCGGCTTCCAGCCGAGCAACGAGGTCGATCGCACGCGCGACAACGTCGGCATCTACGGCGGCCTCGAGAACGAGGTCGGCGGCGGCCTCGCGGTCGACGTCGGCGGCCGCTTCGAGAGCTACTCGGATTTCGGCAGCTCGCTGATCGGCAAGATCGCCGCGCGCGAGAAGCTCGGCAAGCTGCTGTCGCTGCGCGCCGCCGCGAACACGGGCTTCCGCGCGCCGTCGCTGCAGCAGCTGTGGTTCTCGAACGTGTCGACGCAGTTCTTGCCCGACGCGATGGGAAATCTCCAGCCGACGCAGGTGCTGACGAGCAACAACCAGAGCCCGGTGACGAAGGCGTTCGGCATCCCGAAGCTGCACGAGGAGAAGTCGGTGAACCTGTCGGGCGGCTTCGCGCTGCACCCGGCCGATAACTTCTCGCTCACCGCCGACGGCTACTTCATCGAGATCCGCGATCGCATCGCGCTGACCAGCCAGTTCTCGAGCGCAAACGCGACGGTCGCGTCGATCCTCGCGCCGTTCCCCGGCGTCAGCCAGGCGCAGTTCTTCGCGAACGCGGTCGACACCCAGACGACGGGCGCCGACGTGATCGCCGACTACTCGGTCGACACCGGCGACGGCCAGATCATCTTCACGGGCGCGGCGAACTTCACGAAGACCGAGGTCACGAACATCCACCTGCCGCCGTCGCTCGTGCAGGCGTTCGGCTCCGACACCGCGCAGCTGCGCACGTTCTTCTTCGGCCGCGGCGCGCGCAACCGGCTCGAGGATCTCGTGCCGCACCAGAAGGGCTTCGCGGGAGTTCGCTACTCGAGCAAGCTGATCTCGGCGCTGTTCCGCGCCGACTACTACGGCCGCGTGCTCTACAAGCCCGACGACCCTGCGAACGACGAGACGTTCGGCGCGAAGGTGCTGTTCGACGTCGATGTCGGCTACCACGCGACCAAGGAGCTGACGCTGTCGCTCGGCGCCGACAACCTGCTGAACACGTTCCCCGACCAGCAGAAGAAGGACGCCAACATCAGCCTCGGTCGCTTCATCTACAGCCGCAATGTCAGCCAGTTCGGCGAGAACGGCGGCTTCTACTACGGCAAGCTGCAGCTGACCTTCTAGCTGGCATTTTCGGGCTACACTTGGAGGGGCGCGGGATGAAACCGGCTCCTGACCAGAACCCGAGCGGACCCGAGCAGTTCGGGCCCTACGAGCTGCACGAACGGCTCGGGATGGGCGGCATGGCGACCGTGTACCGCGCCAAGAAGCGCGGCCCGGAGGGCTTCGAGCGCTCGGTCGCGCTCAAGCGCATGCTGCAGCACCTCGCGGAGGACAGCTCGTTCGTCGACGGCTTCATCCGCGAGGCGAAGGTCGCGTCGATGCTCGCGCACCCGAACATCGCGCAGGTCTACGACTTCGGCCGCATCAACGGCGTCTACTACATCGCGATGGAGCTGGTCGCCGGCTCCGATCTGCGGCGGCTGCTCCGCTACGCGAACCGCCAGAACGAGCCGATCCCGCTGCCGGTCGTGTTCTCGATCCTCGCCGAGCTGGGCGACGCGCTCGAGTACGCGCACAACTTCGTCGACGAGTCCGGCACGGCGCAGCGGATCGTCCACCGCGACATCTCGCCGTCGAACCTGATCGTCGCGCCGACCGGCCACGTCAAGGTGATCGACTTCGGCATCGCGAAGGCGTCGAGCCGCCAGCTGCGCACCGACACCGGCATGGTGAAGGGCAAGCTCGGCTACATGGCGCCCGAGGTCGCGCTCGGCATGAGCGTGACCGCCGCCGCCGACGTGTTCTCGATGGGCGTCGTCGCGTGGGAGCTGATCACCGCGTCGCCGCTGTTCACCGGCCGCACCGACTTCGACACGATGCAGAAGCTGCGCGAGGGCGAGATCGCGCCGCCGTCACGCCACAACCCGGTGTGCCCGCCGGAGCTCGATCAGATCGTGCTGCAGGCG
Organism: Acidobacteriota bacterium; assembly: GCA_050257515.1. Classification (GTDB taxonomy): domain Bacteria; phylum Myxococcota_A; class Polyangia; order Haliangiales; family Haliangiaceae; genus JABFXX01. The sequence continues at coordinate 3,545 of JBLMXA010000696.1, forward strand.
GTCGATCGCGAGGTCGAGACCCGGCTGCCGTCGGCGGGCACGTTCCGCCGCGCGCTCGACACGATCGCCGCGCGCTACGGCATCGCGACGTCCGCGCGCGCGGTCGTCGAGTGGATGCAGACGATGCCGCAGCTGCAGGACGCGTGGCGCCCGTCGTCGCAGCCGGTGCCGCGCGAGGCGCCGACCGCGATGCTGCGCCCCGGCGTGTCGACGAAGCTGCGCCGCTCCGACGAGGAGATCGAGCACGCGAGCGACATCTGGGGCGAGGACGCGATGAGCCTGCAGTCGCCGCCCGCGGCGACGCCCGACTTCAACGCGGCGAGCGTCGTCGCGTCGGGCCCGCACGCGTTCCGTCCCGCGACGCAGCAGCCGTCGCCGGCGATGTCGGCCCAGCTCACCGCGCAGCACCCGTCGGGAGGCTACGCGTACGGCACGAACGTGCAGTTCGGCGCTGCGGTGCCCTACGGCCAGACGCCGGCCCCGATGCGGCCCGCGCGCAGGTGGCCGTGGGCGATGGTCGCGGTGCTCGTCGTCGGCGGTGGTGCGGTCGCCGGCTACTTCGTGTCGCGCACCGGCTCGGCGCTGCCGCAGCTCGCCGAGGGCTCGGCGGCGCCGGCGGGCTCCGCGGCCGCCGCGGGCTCGGCGGGGTCCGCGGTGACGCCGCCGGCGATCAGCCAGCCGGTGCACGAGCGCGGCACGCTGCGCTTCACGATCGATCCGGCGACCGCGGTCATCGAGGTCGGCGGCAAGGAGGTCGGCCGCAGCTCGCCGCTCGACGTCGAGCTCGATCCCGGCGTCTACACGGTCACCGTCCACGGCGACGGCTACAAGCCGTGGTCGGGCACGCTCAACGTCGCCGCCGGCGAGCACCAGACCGTCGACGTCGCGCTCGACAAGCTCGAGGAGGTCGCGGCGACGGATGCGGTCGACGCGGGCACCAGGCATCGCCCGTCGACGTCGCACCACGCGCACGCACACGTCACGGTCGCGACGATCGACAAGCACCCGACGCCGACGGTGGCGCCCGATCCGACGCCGACGCCGGATCCGACACCGCCGGCGAAGCCCGATCCGGTGGTGCCCAAGCCCGATCCTCCCAAACCGGATCCGGTCGTCCCGAAACCGGATCCGACGCCGACCGCGCCCGCGCGCACGCCGGTCGTGGGCGCGAGCTCGGTCACCAAGCTGTCGGGCGACCTGCCCGCGATCAAGGGCGACGCCGCCAGCGGCGACGTGCTCGCCAAGCTCTGCATCGACGACTCCGGCCGCGTGACCTCCGCCAGGATCCTGCGCGCGCCCGCCGGCGTCGCCGACAAGCTCGCCCACGCGTTCGACGGCTGGCGCTACCGGCCGTGGCTGAACCAGGAGAACCGGCCATCGCCGGTGTGCTTCCCGGTCACCGTGCGCGTGATCGTCAAGCGCGACGACTGAGCGCGCTCGCTAGTGCCCGGGATGGGCGGCGAGCGCGAGCTCTCCCGTCTCGAGCAGCGACTTCAGGTTCGAGGCGATGATCGGCCAGCCGCCGGACACGGCCGCGATGAACTTCGAATCCGGGCGCTCGAGCTCGTGCGTGATCGTGAGCTTCACCGAGCGGTCGACCGGCTCGAGCTCGATCGTGCAGCGGCTCGCGCCCTCGGCCTCGAGCTCGGGCTTCCACACGTTGCGCCAGCGAATGACCATCCGCCGCGGTGGCTCGATCTCGAGGATCTCGCCCGAGTCCATCAGGCGGCCATCCGCGCCGACGAGCTTCCACGGCGCGCCTTGCTGCCAGCTGCACTCGACGGTCGTGTCGAACCAGTACTGGCGTACGAACGCCGGGTCGGTCAGCGCCTTCCAGAGCTTGGCGGGCGTCGTGCGGATGTACGTGACGTAGACGAAGTGACTTCGGTTTGCAGTCATGGCTTCTCCGTTCGTGAGTGATCAGTCCTCGCCGTCGTCCTCGAGACGGCGTTTGAGGTCGCGCAGCGCCTTGAGGCGCGGCCGCTCGAACTTGCGAATCCAGCGCTCGTAGATCTCCTGCAGCGGCACCGGATTGAGGAAGTGCAGCTTCTCGCGCCCGCGCCACTGCACCGCGATCAGGTTCGCGGCCTCGAGCACGGCGAGGTGCTGGGTGACGCCCTGCCGCGTCATGTCCAGGTGCTCGCACAGCTCGCTCAGCGTCTGGCCGTCATGCGCGTGCAGCCGATCCAGCAGCTTCCGCCGCCCCGGATCGGCGAGCGCCTTGAACAGCAGGTCCGCGTCGCTCATGCAGGTACAATATGCAAGCATTTGCTTGCATGTCAAGTGACGCGATCATCGCGCGTCGGCGCACACGCGCGCGCGGTCGGGAGAACGCGCACGCCGGCCGCGGCTGCCGCTCGGGTGCCCGCCGCGTCCGGTGCGCGCGGTCTCGCCTAGCGCCCGTGCGAATGCGACGCAGCCGCCGACTGGTCCGCGAGGTACTGCTTCGCGCGCACGATCCCGTAGATGCCGCCGGCGACCAGGATCACCAGGAACAGCGCCATCCACTTCATGCGCGACGCGGGCAACATCCTGCGCAGCAGCGAAGCCTCGTGCGGATCGAGCGGGGCAGCAGCAGGCGGGCGCGTGCCCGACGGATCGAGCATCGGATCGGGCGTCACGCCCACGTGGGCGTCGGTCGGCTCGTCGAGCGGGACGAGCGCGCTCGAGCCGAGCGTCGGGACATCCGGGATCACGGGCACGCCCACGGGGGCGGTCTGCGCGCGGATGCCGGGCACCGCCGCGACGATCGCCGCGGCCATGTCGACGGCGGAGGCGTAGCGATCCGCCGGGTCCTTCGCGAGCGCGCGCGCGACCACCGGGCCGAGCGGGCCGTCGAGGCGCGGCGGCGGCTCGGTGAGGTGCTTCTTGACGATCTCGAGCGGGTCGCGGGCGGCGAACGGCTTGCTGCCGGTGACCATCTCGTAGATCACCACGCCGACCGCGTAGAGATCGACGCGCGCGTCGAGCTTCGCGCCGCGGCACTGCTCGGGCGCCATGTAGCTCGGCGTGCCCACCGTCAGGCCATCGGTCAGCAGCGAGCTCGACTCGCGCAGGCGGGCGAGCCCGAAGTCGAGGATCTGCACGTGATCGCCGAGCGCCTCCTTCGGTGACACCATGATGTTCGCGGGCTTGATGTCGCGATGGATGATGTCGAGCGAGTGCGCGTGCGCGATGCCGGCGAGCGTCTGGCGCGCGAGATCGGCCGCGCGCGCGACCGGCATGCGCCCGGCCGCGATCAGGTCGGCGAGGTTCTGGCCCTTCACGAGCTCCATCACGAGGTAGGGCTTGTCCTCGTGGACGCCGAAGTCGATGACCGAGAGGCAGTGCGGGTGCGCGAGCTTGGCCATCAGGCGCGCCTCGCGCTCGAACCGCTCGCGCGCCGACATCGCGCCGGGCAGCGTCGCGTGCATCACCTTGACCGCGACCTCGCGATCGAGACCGACGCGCTCGGCGCGATAGACCGAGCCCATCGCGCCCTCGGCGAGCGGCGCGACCAGCCGGTAGCGGCCGTCGAGCACGGTGCCGAGCTGCATGGCTAGACCGCCGTCGAGAACTGCATTTGCGCCCCGCCGATCAGGCTAGCAGAAAAACAAACCGCCCCGCGCCGTTTCCGACGCGGGGCCCGCCGCCCATCACCACAGCAGACGATCAGTCGGCGCCGCAGCGCACGTTGTTGTCCTTGTGGCCGTTGCGCGTGACGTAGAAGTAGTAGCTCGCGGTGTAAGCGACCGCGGCCGCTTGACCCGTGTGGGCCGCGTCGCAGCCGCTGGCCGGCGCGATGCCGCCGACCGTGACGAGCCGCTGGATCGACGTCACCGGCGTCATCCGGCCGTCGTCGCCGCCGTGCGAGACCGCGACGAGGAGGAGCCACGGGACCGCCGACTTGTCGGGCTGCGCGGCCGCCTGCTTCGCGGCGACGACGAAGCTGCCGTCCTCGTACTCCCACGTCGGGCCGGCGAAGTGATGGCCGACGATCGTGTCGTCCTCGTGCTGCAGGTAGAGGTCGGCGTCGGGCGCGACGAACGCCCACGCGAAGCCGGTCGCCGTCGCCTGGCACGTGTAGTCCTGGAAGCCCTGGGCGTCGAGCACGAACGCGAGATCCTGATCGACCGCAGGCGCGAGCGCCGCGGGGACGCTCGCCGGGCACGCATCGCGCGTGATCGGCTGGCTCGCGGAGGTGGAGGTCGCCGGCGGTGGCGCCGACACGCAGGCCGCGAGCGCGGCCGAGGACACGAGGAGCAGCAGCTTGTTCATGATGCGCGTCGCACAGAGCACGACACGGGCCAGCGCGCTCGGCGGCGATCCGGGCAAGTCTTGCCGGGAACCGTACGAGGTGGGACGGCAAGACTTGCCGGGCAGGCAAGTCTTGCCTGGTCACTTCGGATAGGGCTGGTAGGGGCTGCCGTCCTTGCGGAGGTGCGCCTTGATCGGGCCGAGCTGGACGTGCAGCTCGGGCACCTCGACGGTCGCGCCGTCGCCGACGGTGATCGTCTCGATCGACTCGGTGCTCGCGTAGGTCCACGCGTGGACCGTGTACGTCCCGGGCGGCACGGCCGGGACCGTGTAGCGGCCGTCCTTGCCGACCTGCGCGATCAGCGCCGGATCGGCATCGACGACCTTCACGTACGCGAACATCCACGGGTGAATGTCGCAGAACACCGCGATCTCCGCCGGATCGTCGAGCGTCCAGGACTTGCCCCTGTGGTCGGTGTTGTAGCGGCCGAGATCCGGCAGCCCGGGCGGATCGGTCGGCGAGAACACGTTGTGCTCCTCGCGATCGTAGTTCGGGAACGCGACCGTGGTGCCGACCGGCACGACGAGCACGTTCGGCACGAACTTGCGGCCCTGCTGGCGGATCTGGCGCGGCTCGGGCGTGGGGCGCGCGGCGTGGCGCGCGCGGTGCTCGGGCTCGAGGTACACCCAGGCGTCCTCGAGCGTGCGGGTCTTGCGATCGCCGACGAGGACCACCTTGCCGGTCACGGTGCCGCCGGCGGGCGCCGAGCGCGCATCGGTCGCGAGCGCGAGCAGCAGGAGGGTGAAGAGCGGGGCACGCATGTCAGTCGGTGGCAACGACGAGCGAGCTCGTCACGACATCGTCGGGGAACTGCGGGATGCCGGCGAGCTCGTGGTTGAAGGTGTACTCGATCTTGCCGACGATGCGGCTCGTCATCTCGAGGTGGAGGCCGACCGTCGCCCGCGCGACGTGCGACTCGTAGACGAACCGGACCCCGCTGTCGTGCACCGCGTCTCTCCAGTCGAGTCGGACGTAGGGGATGACGTGGCCATTCACCCTGCGATCGACGAGCACGTACGCGCCCTTGTAGTCCAGGCAAGGTGCGAGATCGCAGGGAGCCAGGGCCATCTGCGTTGACTTGCCGTCCTGGTGGCCCTGCACGTACTCGGCCATCACCTCGTAGCCGTCGAGATCATAGAGGCGGAGGTCGGCGCCGAGGTGCCACTGCGCGACCGACTCGTCGGACTGGTTCGTCTGCGGGCCGAGCGCGCCCGAGACGCCGAGCTCGAGGCCCTCGCCGACGTCGAACCGCCACTGCACGTGACCGGCGACGGTCGGTAGCGCGTTGAAGTGCAGCGTCTGCTCCGGCTCGAACCGCTTGTCGAAGTTGTCGTCGTTCGTGATCGAGCCCGAGATGCTGAGCTGGCCCTTCTCGAGCTGCGCGCGCACGCCGATCGGCCGCCCGCACGTGTACTTGCAGATCTCCGACGGCGCGATTCCGGTGCGCTTGATCGCGTCCTGGTAGCGGTACTCGATGCCGAGCACGGAGTTGACCTTGCCCGCGGAGATCAGCAGCAGGACGTCGCTGTCGGTGTACGGCCGGTAGTCGATGCTCGCGAGCTCGATGTCGAGGCGATCGCTGCCGGGCCGCGGGAGCAGCTCGACGAGCCCGCTCACCGCGACGTGATCGTTGACCGCCTTCGCGATCGACAGGCCCACCGCGTTCGCGATCAGCGACGGATGACCGTGGCTCTTCAGCGTGTCGGTCGTGAATTCGCGCGAGTCCGACGCGTCGGCGGGATCGCCGTTCGAGTTGATCGCGGTCGACATCGGATCGCCCATGAACACCCACGGCCCGGGCACCTTGCCGGCCCACCGCGGGAAGTAGACGTGGTCGAGATCGCTGCGGATGCCGGAGCCGTCGCCGGCGACCGCGAACGCGCCGACGTCGACGAACACGGTGATGAACCGCGGCAACCAGCCCATGTCGCGTTGCTTGGCCTTCACCGTCTCGAGCTGGTGGTGGAGGCTCTTGACCTGGTGCTCGAGCTCGTCCATCCGGTCGAGCACGTCGTCGAGCGCCGCGGGCGGCTCGGCTTGCGGCGCGGGCTGCGGCGGCGGCACGGGCTGCTGCGGTGGCACGGGCTGCTGCGGTGGCACGGGCGGCTGCGGCGGCGGATCGTCGGCACGCGCGATGCGCGGTGCGAGCGCGGCGAGGGCGAGCATGCCGGCGATCAGGGTCCGCATACGCCCATCAGGCAGGTCGGCGTCGGGTAGGCGCACGCGTGGCCGCAGGTGCCGCAGTTGTTCGCGTCGGTCTGGACGTCGACGCAGGCCGACCCGCACAGCACCGCCGGCGGGGTGCATCCGGCGGGGGCATCGGGAGGCGGGGGGCCGCCGCCTCCGCCGCTGCCGGCGTCGCTGCCGATGCCGGCGTCGGCCGGTGGACCTCCGCCCGAGCCCGAGCCCATGCAGCCGCTGCCGCCATCGTCGCAGTCGCTGTCCGACAGCGAGCGCAGGAACGCCTCGAGGTCGCCGGCATCGCCGTCGGTGAGCTCGAGCGGGGTGATCCGCGGATCGCGCGTGCCGCTGTAGCCTCCGGTGACGCCGCCGCGGCGGTAGAAGTCGATGACCTCGGCGAGCGTCCAGAACGCGCCGTCGTGCATGTACGGGCCGGTCGCCGCGATCTCGCGCAGCGGCCCGGTGAGGAACTTGCCGTTGTCATCGGGGTTCTTGGTGACGCCGCCGAGGCCGGCATCCGGCGTGGTCGGTGCGAAGTCCGCGGCGGCCACCGGCACGCCGGTGTCGTGAAACTGGAGGTCGCTGAACAGCGGGCCGTTGTGGCACTCGACGCACGTGCCCTTGCCGACGAAGACCGCGAAGCCGCGCTTCGCACTGGCCGACATGCCGGAGCTCGGGTCGCCGCGCATCCAGCGATCGAACGGCGTGTCGTGCGTGTAGCGCTGCGCGAGCGCGACGTCGAACGCGCGCTCGAGGTTCGTGAAGATCGTCTCGTCGTCGGTGAAACCGCCGGTCCCGAACGCGGCGGTGTACAGCATCGCGTAGTTGCCGTTCGTGCGGATCAGCGCGGCCACGTGGTGGTGGCTGCTCTCCATCGGGCTGCGGATCGCGAGGTCGAGCACCTGCCCGGCCGACGTGAACTGCTCGCCGAGCTTGCCGTTGCCGCCGCTCCACGTGAACACGCTGGCTCCGCTCGCGAGCTGCTCCTTGTAGCCGACGTTCAGTAGCGTCATCGAGTTGCGCCCGGTCCACACGACCGATCCCAGCGACACGCGGTTCGGCGTGCGCGAGTCGATGAAGCCCTTCGTCGAGTTGTGGCAGGTCGCGCACGACACGAGCGTGCAGCCCACCATCTGCGCCTGTCGATCGTTGGCGACGACGGCCGGATCGCACGACATCAGCGGATCTGCGAACAGCTGGTCGGCGAGCTGCCATGCGCTGGAGCATGCCGACGCGCCGGCGGCGAAGTGCGCCCCCGGCAGGTTGCACGTCACCGGCTGCGGCAGCGTGAACTGGTGCTGCAGCGCCGCCCACTGCTCCGGCGTGAACGCGCCGTCGACCAGGTCCGGCTCCGACCAGCCGCACGCCGCCACGCTCACTACCCACACGAGCCACCCGAGCCTCACTGCCCGCCACGCTATCACGCTTGCTCGCTTTGCAGTCGACGTGCCATCGTGGCCATCGGCATGGGGGATGCAGCCGGTGGCGGGCACGTGCACGACGGTGACCCCGACGAGACGATCGACGCCGCGTCGCCCGCCGAGCGTGTACCGGATCGTACGGCGAGCCCCGATGCGGCCTCCGACTATGGCGATCTGCCCCAGGTCGATCGCCAGCACTACGTGATCGGTGGCGAGCTCGCGAAGGGCGGCATGGGCCGCGTGCTGGTCGCGCGCGATCGCCGGCTCGGCCGCCAGGTCGCGATCAAGGAGCTGCTGCCGAGGAACCGCCACGAGGTGCGGCGGTTCGAGCGCGAGGCACGGATCACCGCGCGCCTGCAGCACCCGGCGATCATCCACATCTACGAGGCCGGCACGTGGCCCGGCGGCGAGCCGTTCTACGCGATGCCCAAGGTCGAGGGCGAGTCGCTCGACGTCGTCGTCGGCAAGTGCGCCGGCCTGCACGAGCGCATCGGTCTTCTGCCGAACGTGATCGCGGTCGCCGACGCGCTCGCGTACGCGCACAGCCAGCGCGTGATCCACCGCGATCTCAAGCCGTCGAACGTGCTGGTGGGCGAGTTCGGCGAGACCGTCGTCATCGACTGGGGGCTCGCGAAGGATCTCGGCGCGCCGATCGACGCCGCCGATTCGACGCCGCTGCGCGCGGTCGGCAGCGACGACACCGCCGCCGGTGGCGTGATCGGCACGCCGGCGTACATGCCGCCGGAGCAGGCGCGCGGCGATGCCGCCGATCTGCGCTCCGACGTCTACTCGCTCGGCGCGCTGCTCTACAAGGTGCTCGCCGGCACGGCGCCGTACGCGGGCGCGACCGCGAACCAGGTGCTCGACCAGGTCGAGGCCGGGCCGCCGCGGGCGATCGACGAGCGCGAGCCGGCGACGCCGCCCGAGCTCGTCGCGATCGTCGGCAAGGCGATGGCGCGCGATCCGGCGCATCGCTACGCGCACGCCGGCGAGCTCGCCGCCGATCTCAAGCGATTCCAGACCGGCCAGCTCGTCGCCGCGCACCGCTACACCGCGCGCCAGCTGCTGTGGCGGTTCGTGCGCCGCCACCGGCTCGCGGTGTCGATCGCTCTGATCGCCTCGGTCGTGATCGCGGTGATCGCGACGCTCAGCGTGCGCCGCATCGTCGCCGAGAAGGCGCGGGCGGAGGCGCGGCGCGCGGCGCTGCTCGAGGAGTTCGCGCGCAACGAGCTGCTCGACGGCAACGCCGGCAAGGCGCTCGCGTACCTCGCGGCCGCGGTGCGCGACGGCCCCCGCGGCGGCGTCGCCGGCTTCTTGATCGCCGACGCGCGGCGGCCGTTCGACGCGCGGCTCGCGACGCTCGACAACGGTCCCCTCGCCGCGGTGTCGCCCGACGGCACGCGCGTCGCGGTCGCCGGCGTCGGCTCCGTCGAGATCTGGACGCTCGCCGGCGAGCTCGTGCAGCGGCTACCGCACGAAGGCGCGGTGCACGCGCTCGCGTGGGACGCGGCCGGCGAGCGGCTCGCCGCCGGCGACGACCGCGGCATCCTGTGGGTGTGGGATCGCGACGGTCGCCCGCTCGCGCTGCTCGCAGGGCATGACGACGCCGTGCTCGACGTCGAGCTCGGGCCCGACCATCGCGCGGTCACCGCGAGCGCCGACGGCACCTCGATCGTTTGGGATGTCGATGCCGGCAAGGCTGCGGCGATCTCCACGTGCCATAAAGGCCGCGTCGTGACCGCGCGGTTCTCGGGTGATGGCGGTCGCGTCGTCACCGCGAGCGACGACGGCACCGCGTGCGTGTGGAGCGCGCGCACCGGCGAGACGCTGACCTTGATCCGCGGCCACGACGGCCCGGTCAACGCCGCGGCGTGGGCGAACGACGACCGCTGGATCGTCACCGCGAGCGACGACGGCACCGCCCGCGTGTGGAGCGCCGCGCGCGGCAAGCCGGTGGTCGCGCCGCTGCGCGCCGATGCCGGCAGCGCGGTGCGCGTCGTCGCGGTGTCGCACGACGGCCGGCTCGTGCTCACCGCGGGCAGCGACCAGGTCGCGCGCGTGTGGCGGCTGCCGGCGAGCGAGAGCGAGGACGGCACGATCGCGAGCGCGCCGGTGCCCGCGAAGCTCGCGGGCCACGTCGGCGAGATCCTGACCGCGGCGTTCTCCGACGACGACGCGCTCGTCGCGACCGGCGGCCGCGATCACGTCGCGCGGCTGTGGGACGCGACGCGCGGCCAGCCGCTCGCCGCGTTCGAGCACGACGACGCGGTCGAGACCGTCGCGTTCGCGGGGAGCGAGCGGCTCGTCACCGGCAGCCGCGACGGCCGCTCGACGATCTGGAAGGCGCGCCCCGACGAGGCGCGCCACGATCTGCACTCGCCGGTCAACGCGATCGCGGTCGCGCCCGACGGCACGGTCGCCGCGGGCCGCGAGGACAGCCGCGTCACGCTCGTGCGGCCCGACGGCCGCGAGACGACGCTGCGCGGTCACATGGGCCGCGTGTTCGCGGTCGCGTTCACGCCCGACGGCAGCAAGCTCGTCACCGCGGGCGCCGACGCGGCGGCGATCGTGTGGGACGTCGCGACCGGGGCGAAGCTCGCCGAGCTCGCCGGCCACTCCGAGTCGATCCACGCGCTCGCGATCTCGCCGAGCGGGCTGCTCGTCGCGACCGCCGCGGGCGACACCGTGCGTGTGTTCCGGCTCGACGGCACGCTCGTCCAGACGCTCCACCATCGCGCGGCGACGGTCCACGCGCTCGCGTTCTCGCCGCGCACCGGGTACGTCGAGGGCGGCGCCGACGACGGCGCGGTCGTCGACTGGGACGCGGCGACCGGCGAGCCTGCGCTGCGCTACAAGCTCGCGACCGCGGTGACCGCGCTCGCGTGCTCGCCGCGTGACGGCACGCTCGCGATCGCCGGCGCCGGCCGCGTCGACCTGCTCGCGCGCGACGGCACGACGGTCGCGCTCGACAACCCCGGCGAGGTGTGGGCCGCGGCGTTCACGTCCGACGGCACGCGCGTCGTCACCGGCGGCGAGGAGGGCGCGAAGATCTGGGACGCGACGACCGGCAAGCTGCTCGGCACGCGCGACGCACACGCGCTGACGGTCAAGGGCGTTGCCGTCCACGGAGATCTGTTGTGGCTCGCGAGCGTCGACCACACGATCAGCGCGTGGGACGTCCACAGCGATCGCGAGCCTCCGGCGAACCTCGCGGCGTACGTCGCCGCGCACGATCCGTGGGTGCTCGACAGCAACGACGTGATCCACTTCAAGTGAGGACAGCGATGGCAAGCGTCGACCAGACCGCAAGCAGGATCGGCAGGCTCGGCGACGACGCCGCGGGGCCGGGCACCGCGTACCTGCTCGTCGTCGACGGCGACTCGTCGTCGATCTTCCACCTGCCGCGCTGTGGCGCCATCGTGATCGGCCGCGCGCCGGAGGTCGAGCTGAAGGTCAAGCACGCGTCGGTGTCGCGCCGCCACGCGACGATCCGCATCGACGACGGCGCGCTGCGTGTCGCCGATCTCGGCAGCCACAACGGCACGCGCGTCAACGGCGAGCCTGTCGCCGAGTCGCGCGCGCTCGCGAGCGGCGACGTCGTCACCGTCGGCGACGTCGCGCTCGTCGTCCACTTCTCGGCGCCCGCGGCCGTCGCGCGCACGGCGTACGGCGAGGCCGGCTGGCGGCGGCGGCTCGCCGAGGAGCTCGAGCGTGCGGTCGCCGCGCAGCGCTCGCTCGCGGTGGTCGCGGTCGTCGACGCGACGCCCGCCGTCGGCAGCGCGCTCGCGAACGTGGTGCGCTTGATCGACGCGGTCGGCAGCTGCGACGACGGCCAGCTGCTGCTGCTGCTGCCCGAGGTCGATCGCGGGCAGGCGAGGGCGGTCGCCGAGCGCGCGCTCGCGTCGGTGCGCGCGATCGCGCCGGTGCGCGCCGGGCTCGCGCTGTGCCCGGCCGATGCCGTCGATGCCGACACGATCCTGCTCGCCGCGCGAGCGGCTGCGCGCCGCGCGCAACCCGGCGAGCTCGCCGAGGCGGCCGAGGCCGCGACGCGCATCGAGCTCGGCTCGCGCCACGTGCTCGTCGCCGATCCGCAGATGCAGCGGCTGTTCGCGCTGCTCGAGCGGCTCGCGGCGTCGGAGCTGCCCGTCCTGATCAGCGGCGAGACCGGCGTCGGCAAGGAGAACGCGGCGTACGCGGTGCACCACTGGTCGAAACGCACGGGGCCGTTCGTCGCCGTCAACTGCGCGGCGCTCGGCCCGGAGTCGCTCGTCGACAGCGAGCTGTTCGGCCACGACAAGGGCGCGTTCACCGGCGCGACCGTCGCGAAGGCCGGCCTGTTCGAGAGCGCGGCCGGCGGCACGGTGTTCCTCGACGAGGTCGGCGAGCTGCCGCTCGCGATCCAGGCCAAGCTCCTGCGCGCGCTCGAGAGCAAGCGGATCACGCGCCTCGGCGAGACGCGCGAGCGCACGATCGACATCCGGCTCGTGTCGGCGACGAACCGCGCGCTCGAGCAGGAGTGCGAGGCCGGCCGCTTCCGCCAGGATCTCTACTTCCGGCTCGGCGGCGCGAGCGCGAACGTGATCCTGCCGCCGCTGCGCGATCGCCGCACCGAGATCCCGGTGCTCGCGCGCGCGTTCCTCGCCGAGGCGTGCGCGCGCGCCGGCCGCGGCGACATGACGATCACGCCGGAGGCGATGCAGGTGCTGCTCACCCACGGCTGGCCGGGCAACGTGCGCGAGCTCAAGAACACGATCGACTACATCGTCGCCGCGGCGCCCGACGAGCGCGTCGAGCCGTCGGATCTGCCCGAGCGGCTCGGCGGCGCGGCGGGGCAGGCCGCACCGACGGCCGCGGCGCTGCCGACCGACGTCGTCGCCGATGCGAGGACGACGTTCCGGCCGATCGCCGACGAGCTGCGCGAGCTCGAGCGCCGGCGCATGGCGGAGGCGCTGGTCGTCGCCGGCGGCGTCAAGACGCGCGCCGCACAGCTGATCGACATGCCGATCCGCACGTTCACGCTCAAGCTCAAGCAGTACAAGCTGTAGCCGGCAAGTCTTGCCTGCCCGGCAACGCTTGCCCGTCCGCGCGACGGCGCATCGCGGGCTTGCGGTGGCGCGCTTCGTGAACTGCACGCGAGCATGCGCAACCTCCTCCTGCTCGTCTGCTCGCTGAGCGCGGCGGCATGTGCTGCCCGCGCTCCCTATCCCACGCTCGACGTGGAGTACGCCTGCCGCGACGCGGACGTCGTGCGTCACCACGACCGGCTCGAGGTGCGCGAGGCATCGGCCTCCGCGGACGCGGTCGGCTCCTCGTCGATGCGGCTTGCCTCGCGCGACGACAGCGGCGAGCACTTCCTGACGTGGCCGGTGTCGCCGGCCGACCGCGACGCGATCGAGTTCGTGCTGCCCGCCGATCCGCACCAGGATGCGACGATGCGCGTGTACGACGCGTCGACCGGCAACTCGACCGCCGACTGGCGGGTCGTCCGCAACGATACGTGCACCGCGCGCGGCGGCTACAACGACGCGCTCGAGCACTACCTGCGCGGCGAGAGCTACGCACAGGTCGCAACGGAGCTGAACCTGAGCGGCCGCGACGAGGCACGCGAGCTCGTGCACCGCGCGATGCTCGCGCTGCAGCGCCGCTACTTCCGCGATCACTAGCGCGCCGTCGCGAGCCAGTGGCCGTAGATGCCGTTGCAGCTCGGGCTGCACACGTACGAGCCGCCGGGATACGTGATGACCGCCTGCGGCAGCGTGATCGTGCGCTGGATCGTGCCGGTCGCCGACAGCTGGTCGAGCGTCATCCGGTCGTTGCGGATCACCCATACCTTGCCATCGACGACGGCCAGGCCGTTCGGCTGGTTCGGGTAGGTGATCTGGGTGACCGCGTCGGCGACCGGATCGTAGACGCGGATCGAGGCCGGGAACGCCATCCACACCTTGCCGTCGGGCGCGGCCGCGGCCGCGTACCCGCCGGTGTTCTGCGTGCCGTCGTCGTAGATGATCGTCGACGTGTAGCTCGTGCCGGAGGCCTTGAGCAGTGCCGCCTGGCCGCTGATCTTCGCGAGCACGAGCATCTTCGTCGGGTCGAGCCACACGATCGAGCCGAGCCGGCCGGTGACGCCGGCGTCGACGAGATCGAGGTCGGCGGTCGCCGGGTTCGCGTCGATCGGCGTCAGTGTCGCGGCGTCGACCATCAACACGCCGCCGGAGAGCGGCACGGCGAGCACGCTGCCGTCGGGCGACAGCGCGGCGCGCCCGGAGCCGGTATCGTCGTTGATCGATGCCGGCAGCGTCTGGCGTGCGGTGACGTGCAGCGCCTCGTCGAGGCGCACGAGCTCGACCGGGCCCTGGCGGCGGTGGCCGGCGTACTTGATGACCGCGATCAGGTCGGCGCCCGTCCAGATCAGGCTCTGCACGTTCGCCTGATCCTGGTTGCCGATCGCGGCGGCCGCGACGTGCATGCCGGTCGCGAGGTCGATCTCCTCGACGACGCCGTGCGTCGTCGGCACCGCGAGCAGGTGGCCGCCGAGCAGCACCGCGTCGCGCGCGCGGCCGACGCCGCGGTTGTTCGGGCCGGGCGTCGTCAGCGCGAGCTCCGGCAGCAGCAGCCCGGAGCCGACGTCGATGCGGTTGATGCCGTGCGCGGAGCTGTTGCGCCCCGACGACGCGACAAGCGACGCGTGCGACGCGAACGTCAACGCGAGCGTCGGGTCCTGGCCGGCGGTGACGCCGGTCAGCGTCAGGCTCGCCGTCGCGGTCGCGCCCGGCGCGAGCACGTTCGGGCCGAGCGTCTTGAACGGGAACGTGTCGGCGGTGCCGTTGGAGTTGCCGAACGTCGCGTTCGTCACCGACGTGACCTCGGCCTTGGGGTTCTGGAAGTACTGCGTCGTGTTGTTCTTGACCGAGAGCGACACCGTCAGCGTCGAGCCGGCGAGCGTCGCCGTGGTGCCGGTGAGATCGAGGTTCGCCGGGGCCGACGCGACCGACAGCATCGAGGTCCCCGTGTTGTACGTCAGCGCCGCGGTCATCGAGCCGATCGGGACCACGGCGCTCGCGGCGACGGGCGCGCTGTAGTTGCCGAGGTCGTCGTACGTCCACGCGACGTAGCGCACCGGACCGGGTGCGCGGCCGGCATCGTCGATCGTCGTGGTCGTGCCGATCGCGAGCACGTGCAGCGACGGCGACAGCGCCGGTGGCGAGGCGACCGTGTAGATGCTGCCGGGGATCGGGGCGGCGTCGACGAGCTCGTCGACGCGCGCGACGATCGTGCCGGCGTAATCGGCGGTCGTCGGTGGCGTCCACGCGACGTGCGCGGTCGTGCCGCTGAGCGTGACGGTCATGTTCGCGACCGGCGCCGGCGGGGTCGTGTCGGAGTCGAACGTCGAGCTCTGGATCGGCTCGGGGTTGCCCGCGAGGTCGATCGCGAAGAACTTGATCGTCATCCCCTGCGTGATGCCGACGATCGTCGCCTGGTCGCGGTGCGGCGTCGCGGTCGCGGGATCGGGGTCGCTGCCGTCGGTCGTGTAGTAGATCTTCGCCGGCTCGTCGGTCACGAGCGTGACCGACACCGGCAGCGGATCGCGGCTGCGCCGGCCGGCCGGCGTGATCGTGGTCGTCGGTGGCGTCTTGTCGTTCGGATCGTAGTCGACGCAGTTGTCGCCGAGCCGGTACGTTCCCTGGCCGCACTTGATCGAGCTGCAGCTCGCCTGGGTGGCGAGCGTGGCGAGCGCGGTGGCGAGCAGCGCGGCGCGCATCAGAACGGGCTCCTGCCGACCCAGTGGCCTTGCAGGCCCGAGAACCCGGCGAGCGTGAGGTCCGCGGTGCCGGTCGCGTCGACGCGCTGGATCACGCGGCCGGTGCCCTCGGTGTAGATGCGGCCGTCGAACGCCTCGACGAAGCCGCCCGAGAGCGCCGTGAGCTCCTGCGTCGCCCCGGTCGCGAGGTTCACCGTCGCGACCTCGTTGCGGCGGCCGATCCACAGCACGTTGTTCGGATCGACGGCTGCGCGCCGGACCTTGCCGCCGGTCGGGCCCGGCGTCGCGTACGTCACCGACAGCTCGCCGCTCGGCGCGTACACCGCGATCTGCTCGCCGACCGCGATGATCGAGCCGTCGGCGCGGTAGAACGCGAGCTGCGCGCGGAACGGCGGCACGATCGGCGCCCGCAGCGAGTACGTCGCGAGATCGACGACGAGGATGCCCTGCGCGGTGAGCCCGGTCGCGATGATCAGCGTCTTGCCGTCCGGCGACAGGTCGATGGATCGGTTGAAGCTCTGGCCGAGATCGAGGCGCGGGCCGTACTCGGTCAGCGTCGCGGTATCGAGCCGCACGAGCTGCGTGTCGCTGCCGCCGCCGCTGTTGCTGTTGACGCGGTGCGGGTGGCCGTTCGCGACCAGCGCGTACGCGGTCGATCCGCTCTTGTCGAGGATCAGCTGCGGGATGTACGCCTTCTCCGGGCGCAGCGTCGTCGTCTGCGTGCGCCGGCCGGTCGCGAGATCGAAGCTCATCACCGCGCCGGCCGTGCGCGAGCCGGCGACGAGGCGACCGTCGGGCGTGAAGCCGCCGCGCACGATGCCCATGCCGCCGCCGTCGCCGTTGATGCCCGCGCCGAGATCGAGCACGTCGCCGCCGGCGGTCGCGTCGATGATCGCGGCCTCGCTGCTCGTGCCGTACGACGACATGCTCGCCGTCATCACGCGGCCGTCCTGGATGTCGAACGCGAGCGCGAGCTGCGTGGAGCTCGACGCGCCCGCAAACGTGAACGTCTCGTTCAGCGACGACCCCGGCAGCAGCGCCGCGCCGTACGCGCGGTACGGCTGCGCCGGCGTCGTGCCGGGGAGCGTGCCGCTCGGGTCGCTCCAGGTCACGCCGCTCGGCAGCGTCGAGGTCAGCACGAGCTTGGGCGCGTGGAGCACGCGCTGCGTCGTGTTCGCGAGCGCGAGCCGCACGGTCAGCGTCGTGCCCGACAGCGTCGCGGTGCCGGTCACCGTCAGCTGTGACGGCGGCGTCGTCACGCTCACGGTGCCCGCGCCGGCATCGACCGCGACGTTCGCGCTCTGCGCCGGCATCGCGACGATCGTGTAGTCGCCGGCGGCCGGGCCGTAGTTGTAGAGGCTGTCGAAGCCCCAGCCGAGGTAGCGCACGAGGCCAGGACCGGCGGGCTTGGTCTCCGTGAACGAGCCGGTCGCATCCGCGCCGGTGACCGCGACGACCGTCATCCCCGGCGCGAGCGAGTCGCCGACGTTGTACGTCTGGCCCGACTGCGGGTTCGCGGTGTAGCGGCCGTCGACGCGCGCGATCAGCACGCCGCCCGGCCGCGGATCAGGCGGCATCGTCCACGTCACCGTGCGCGTCGCGCTGTCGCCGCCGAGCGTCAGCTTGAAGTCGAGCGGCGCGGGCATCCCGTCGCGATCGATGATCCAGATCCGCACGAGCTCGGGGCTGACGTTGCCCGCGAGATCGACCGCGAACGTCCTCAGCTGCGCGTCGTCGGGCACGTTCGGGATCTCGACCTCGTCGGGCGCGCTCGGGCTGTCGGTCGTCGGCTCGGTACCGTCGATCGTGTAGTAGATCGTGGCGGGCTCGTCGCTCTGGATGTGAACGGTGCCGACCGCGCGCGTGTAGAGCGGCGGATCGATCGACAGGTTCGGCGGCGTCTTGTCGAACGGATCGACGAGCACGCACTTGTCGCCATAGCGCAGCGTGCCGGTGCCGCACTTCCCCTGCGTACACCCCGGAGCGGTCGCGATCAGGGCGACCAGCAACAACCCGCGAAGCATCTACCGACCAGCGTCTCACGCGCGCTGTCCCGACGGGAAGTGCGTCAATGTAGGTGCGCCGCATGCGGCTGCCGTTGCGCGCTGGCGTGTTACCCTGGATGCGAGTGGGGCCGCAGCAGCAGCGGAAGGCCGTGCAGTTCGATCTCCCGGCCGGCACGATGCTCGGCAAGTACGAGATCGTGCGCAAGCTTGCGATGGGCGGCATGGCCGAGATCTATCTCGCGCGCGTGCGCGGCAGCGCCGGGTTCGAGAAGCTCGTCGTGATCAAGCGCATCCTGCCGACCGTCGCGAACGACCCGACGTTCGTGCAGATGTTCCTCGACGAGGCGCGGCTCGCGGCGACGCTGCAACACCCCAACATCGCCGACGTCTACGAGGTCGGCGAGCACGAGGGCGCGCCGTTCTTCGCGATGGAGTTCATCCACGGCCAGGACGTGCGGTCGATCCGGTTCGCCGCCCGCGAGCGCAAGGAGCGGATCCCGCTCGCGATCGCGCTCGCGATCGTGCACGGGGCCGCGAACGCGCTCGACTTCGCGCACGAGCGTACCGGCCCCGACGGCAAGAACCTCGGGCTCGTCCACCGCGACGTGTCGTCGAGCAACGTGCTCGTCAGCTACGAGGGCGCGATCAAGCTGATCGACTTCGGCATCGCGCGCGCGACGGGCAGCTCGCACAAGACGCAGACCGGCACGCTCAAGGGCAAGATCCCGTACATGTCGCCCGAGCAGTGCCGCGGGCTGCCGCTCGATCGCCGCAGCGATCTGTTCTCGCTCGGCGTGCTGATGTACGAGCTGACCGCGGGCCAGCGGCCGTTCCGCGGCGAGACCGACTTCGCGATCATGGACCAGATCGTCCACCAGGGCGCGAAGCCACCGTCGTCGCTCGTGCGCGGCTATCCGACCGAGCTCGACGCGATCGTGATGAAGATGCTCGCGCGCAACATCGACGACCGCTACCAGACCGCCGAGGAGATCATCCACGATCTCGATCCGTTCCTCGCGCAACACCGGCTGTGGGTGTCGGCGAAGCCGCTGTCGCGCTACATGCGCACGGTGTTCGAGGAGCGGGTGAGCGCGTGGGATCAGGCGTCGCAGGCGGGCGAGTCGCTCGCGGAGCACCTGTCCACGGTCACGTCGCGCAGCCAGGCATCGGAGCTGATCACGCCGCCTTCGGCGTTCCCGGCGGTGCTGCCGCTGTCGCAGGAGATGCCGGCGGTGCACCCGCCGAGCGGCGTGATGGATGCGGTGCCGCCGCCGGTCGACGTCGTCATGGCGCCGTCGGCGCCCGTGAAGGCGGTCGCCGACATGCCGTCGCGGCCGACGCAGTATCCGAGCCTCAGCGTCCGGCCGTCGCGCCTCAAGAGCGTGCTCGTGATCCTGGGCGTCATCGCGGCCTGCGTCGGCGGCTACGTCGCGTTCACGTACGTGCAGCGCGATGCGGACTCGATCGCGGCGCCGGCCGCGGCCGCGGCTCCGGCACCCGTACCCGCGCCGGCACCTGCGCCCGCCGCGCCCGAGCCGAAGCCCGCGCCCGCGCTGCCCGCACCCGAGCCGACGATCAAGCGCAGCGAGCCCGCGGCAGCGCCGACGATCGCGGAGCCGACCGTCAAGGAGCCGGCGCCGACGAGGAAGCGGCTGCCGCCGCCGCCGCCGCCGCGGCACGTGACGCCGAAGCGGGTGGTGCCGACGAAGGCCCCGGAGCCGACGAAGGCCCCGGAGCCGACCAAGGAAACGCCACCGAAGGAACCCGTCAAGGACAAGGACCAGAAGGATCAGCAATGGAATCTCGACTCGCCGTTCTTGCCGCCAGCGCAGCATTGATCGCGCTGCCCGCGGCACGCGTCGCGTCGGCGGACACCAACAAGAAGGCCCTCGCGCGCCAGCTGTTCGAGCTCGGCATCGAGGAGTACAAGCAGAAGCAGTACGAGGCCGCGGTGCAGTCGATGCAGAAGTCGTACGCGCTCGATCCGCAGCCGGAGGCGCTGTACGCGCTCGCGCAGTCCGAGCGCCTGAACGGCAACTGCAACGACGCGATCACGCACTACGAGAAGCTGCTCGACACCGCGAAGGACAACCAGACGACGACCGCGGTCAAGGCGAACCTCGAGCTGTGCTACGAGACCGCGCGCGGCGACAAGCCCAAGCCCGAGGCGCTGCAGGACGCGAAGGCGCTCGAGCGCCAGAACGCGCCGACGATCCAGATCCGCACCGTGTATCGCACCGAGCAGAAGAGCAACCGGCTCGCGATCGCGCTGTACGCGGTCGGCGGCGTCGCGCTCGGCGGCGCGGTGACGACGTACGTGCTCGCGAGCTCGACGCGCAACGACGCCGATCACGCGACGTCGCTCGCCGACTACAACACGCTGTTCGATCGCTCGCAGCGGCTGCGCTACACGTCGTACGCGGCGGCCGGAGTTGGCGTCGCGCTCGTCACGTGGGCGACGATCCGCGTCGTGCTCGGCGGCAAGGCGAAGTCCTCCGACGTCGCCGTCGTGCCGACGCGCGGCGGCTCGTTCGTGGCGTGGACGGGCTCCTGGTAGCGACTCCGCGCGCTACTTGCGGCGCTTGAAGAACTGCACCGCGCGCTCGTGCTTCTCGGCCGCCTCCTTCGAGTCGAACGTGCCGAGGTTCTTGCGCCGGTGCGTCTTCGGATCTTGCTTGCGCGAGTAGAGCCGGTACTTGCCGGAATGCAGCTTGCGGATCATGTACAAGCCTACCTCACGGGATCGTGATGGCGATCTTGCCCGCGACCGCGCCCGGCACGAGCGGGAAGTGCACGCGCATGATGCCGTCGAGGAAGCCGGCGAGGATCTTCCAGTCGACCGGGTTCACGCTCGCGGCCTTCGCGCGCACGAGCACGCTGTCGGGGCCGAGCTTCGGATCGGGCAGCTCGGTCAGCGCGAGCACCTCCGGGCCGCCGTACTTCGTCGTCGCGATCGCTTTCATGGCCCGGTCGTAACACGGCTACTTTGCCGGAAGCTTGCGGACACTCGGAACCACGATCGTGACGAGCTGCTGATCCGGAGCGACGCGCGCGCAGCCGACGTCGCCGTCGGCGACCGCCTTGCCGAACGCGACCAGGTTCGGCGTGCCCGCGAGCTGCTTGTTCGCGTACGGCAGGCCGCAGATCGTGAGTTCGCCGTCGGGAAGATCGTCGAGCCGCGAGAAGAAGTCGTCGGCCGCGACCTGCGCGCGCGCCTCGTCGGGCACGTGCGACAGCGACGCGGGCGCCGCCAGCGAGCCGCTGACGACCGGCGCCGGCCCGCTCTTCATGAGGCCTTGCAGCGTCGGGTGCTCGAGCTTGCGAGACCCGGCGAACACCCACAGCAGCACGCCGTCGGGTGCCGCGAGGTCGCGGCTCTTCGCGATCACGTCGACGTGGCGGCGCGCGACCGCGAGCGCGATGCTGGTGATCCGGTCGCGCGCGACGACCACGCGCGTGGTCTTGCTGCCGAGGTCGTACTGCTCCGTCTTCGTGATCGAGAGCTGCAGCTCGCCGAGCGGCGCGCCCGCGAGCGAGAACCTGCCGTCGGCGCGCACCGGCGCGACGAGCACGCTCGGCGGCTTCGTGGTCGTGCGCGCGAGCACCCACAGGTGGCTCGCCACCTGCGAGCCGAGCTCGACGGTGCCTTCGACCCGGCCGGTAGCCTCGACGACGAGGCGGACGTGCGGCGCGGGCGCGACCGGCCGCGCCCGGAGCTCGCCGCTCTGCGCGGCGAGGAGCGTGCGCACGTGAGGCAGCGTGAAGTGGCCGGCGGCATCGCTCGTCGTCGATGCCGCCGCGATCGGGATGCTGGGCGTCGAGATGCGCGCGGAGTCGCCGACGATCACCGGTGCGGCGACGACGGTCGCGCCGGCGACGGGCGCGCCGGATCCGTCGACGACCTCGCCGGTGACGTCGATCGGCGCGGCGCCGCCGATCATGCTCGCGAGATCGAGTCCGGAGGCCTGTGGCCCGAGGCGCTCGAGCGCGGCGTCGGCACCGGCGACATCGCCGCCGCGCCAGCGCGCACGCAGCCCGAGCCGCTCGAGGCGCGCGGCGTGCTCGCCGCCGATCGCGGTCGCGATCGGGCGCCACTTGGCGACCAGCGCGTCGATCCGGAGGAGATCCTCGGGGCGGCCGCGGTCGAGCGCGATCTCGACCTGGTCGTCGACGGCCTCGAGCTGCGAGTGCGATAGGTGGCGCTTGCCGAACAGCTCGATCGCGTGGTCGAGCTTGGCCCACGCCTCGTCCCAGCGCTCGCCGGAGATGTCGCCGTGCGCGTGCAGCATCTCGAGCTCGCCGAGGACGT
Organism: Acidobacteriota bacterium; assembly: GCA_050257515.1. Classification (GTDB taxonomy): domain Bacteria; phylum Myxococcota_A; class Polyangia; order Haliangiales; family Haliangiaceae; genus JABFXX01. The sequence goes on from JBLMXA010000696.1 coordinate 25,518, forward strand.
CGGAGCTCGGGAAGGTCGTCGCGAGCGCGTCGACGCGCGCGAGCTCGTCCGGCGAGTGCAGCTGCGAGACCGCGAGCGCACCCATCGCCTGGAGCGCGTCGTCGTCGCAGCTGGCGGCGTGCTCGCGGACCTGCATGAGGTCCCGCATCAGCTCGCCCGGGTCCTGCTCGGCGTCGCTCTCGGAGACGCCCGACAGCCGCGCCGCGAACCCGAGCATGCGGACGCACGGCGAGCTGCCGTGCTCGGCGAGCCGCGCGACCTCCTCGGTGTCGACGCGCCGCCCCGCGGAGACCGCCCGCCGGAGCTCGGTGAACGCGGACGCGAGCTCGGGCGTGACCGTCGCGAGGTGCGGCGGCGGCGAGCGGGTGCACAGCGCGGGATCGACGAGCACCGCGTCGAACCCGTCGGGGTCGAGAGGCCCGAGATCGTGGAGCGCACCACCGACCGCGGCATCGAGGCGGACGAGCGCCGCGTCGAGACACGCGAGTTGCGCCGAGCGCAGCGCGGGCGGGGCGGTGCAGGCGCGAGGCCGCGCGGCGCGCCACGCGGAGATGTCATCGCCGACGAGCCGCGCGGTGTCCGGGCTGCGCGCCGCGATCGCGGCCGCGCGCAGCGGCGACCACGCGTCGCGCGGGTCGATCGCGGGCGCCGCGCAGGGATCGGCCGGCGCGTGGCGCGTCGCGAGCACGCCGACGCCGGCAGCTGCCGCGAGCGCGACGACCGCGACGCCGGCGAGCGCGCGCCGCCGGCGGTGAGCGACGCGCTCGAGCGCGGCGAGCAGCGCGGTCATGCTCGGGAACCGGCGCGCCGGAGCGATCGCGAGCCCGCGCACGAGGATCGCGCGCAGCGCGCGAGAGATCGAATCGCTCGCGAGCTGCGCCGGACCGGCGAGCACGCCGCTCTTCAGCTCCTCGATCGTGTCACCGCGATACGGCCGGGTTCCGGCGAGCGCCTCCCACAGCGCGACGCAGAACGCGAACTGATCCGCAGCGGGCCCGATCTCGCCGCCGGTCCATTGCTCGGGTGCCATGTACGCGGGCGTGCCGACGACCGCGCCGGTCTGCGTGCGGCTCGCGAGGCCCGAACCTCCGGCGAGCGTCGCGCGAGGTCCGTCGTCGGGCTGGCCATCGCCGAACGCGCGCGCGAGACCGAAGTCGGTGACGACGATGCGGCCACCGCGGCTGCGCAGCACGTTGCTCGGCTTGAAATCGCGATGGACGAGGCCCTCGGCGTGCGCGGCGGCGAGCGCGCGGCCTGCCGCGAGGAACGCGCCGACGATGTCGCGCCAGCCCGGCCGCTCGCGCGCGAGCCACGCGCCGAGCGTCTCGCCGTCGACGAGCTCCATCGCGACGAAGTCCTCGCCGCCGGCGGAGCCGACCTCGAACACGGTGATCGCGTTGGGGTGCGACAGTCTCGCCATCGCGCGCGCCTCGCGCAGCAGCCGGGCGCGCGCCTCGGCGTCGTCGGCCCGGTGCAGCACCTTGAGCGCGACGCGGCGCTCGAGCTCGGGATCGAACGCCGCGTGGACGACGCCCATGCCGCCGTGGCCGAGCTCGCGCTCGATCCGGAACCGACCGAGCACCCCGGCGCGAGGCAGTGCGTCGCGCGCGGCGGCAGGCGCGGTCGCGGTCCGCGCAAGCTCGTCGTCGGAGGGCGTCGCCATGCTCAACCGCGCAGGCCGTGCTTGCGGAGCAGCGTGAGCAGGTACGGTCGATCCATGCGCGCGAGCCGTGCGGCCTCCGAGGCGTTGCCGTTCGCGCGCTCGATCAGCGTGCGCAGGTAGGCGGTCTCGAACCGGGCGAGCGCCGCGGCGCGCGCATCGCGGTACGGCGCGACGAGCCCCGGCTGTGCGGGTGCGGCCGGCGCCCCGGCTCCGGAGCCGCCGCCGCCGAGATCGAGCTCGCCCATGACGAGCGCGGCCTCGACGACGTTGCGCAGCTCGCGCACGTTGCCGCTCCACGGGTGCGCGCGCAGCTCGTCGAGCGACGCCGCGAGCGGGCCGAGGCCGGCCTCGCCGGTGAGCCGCTGGATGAAGTGGTGGACGAGCGGCGCGATGTCCTCGGGGCGCTCGCGCAGCGGCGGGATCAGCACCTTCGCGACCGCGAGCCGGTAGTAGAGGTCGGCGCGGAAGCGGCCGGCGTTGACCTCGGCGCGCAGGTCGCGGTGGGTCGCGGCGAGCACGCGCACGTCGACGCCGATCGGCGTGGCGCCGCCGACCCGCGTGAACGCGCGGCGCTCGAGCACGCCGAGCAGCGCGGGCTGGACGTCGAGCGGCAGCTCGCCGATCTCGTCGAGCAGCACGGTGCCGCCCGCCGCGCGCTCGAACGCGCCGACGCGGCGCTGGTCGGCGCCGGTGAACGCGCCCTTCTCGTGTCCGAACAGGATCGACGCGATCAGCGTCGCCGGCAGCGAGCCACAGTCGACGATCACGAGCTCGTGATCGCGGCGCGGGCTCGCCTCGTGGATCGCGCGCGCGACCACCTCCTTGCCGGTGCCGGTCTCGCCCTGGATCAACACCGACGAGTCGACGCGCGCGAGCCGGTGGACGAGGCGCGCGATGTCGCGGATCGCCTCGCTGTCGCCGACGAGATCGGCCGAGCGCGGCGTGTCCGCCGGCGCGGGCGGCGCGACCGTCGAGCCCGCGTCCTCGACGAGCAGCGTCGTGTCGCCGACGCGCAGCCGGGTGCCGGCGGGGACCGTCGCGCGCTCGACGCGCACGCCGGCCACCCACGTGCCGTTGCGGCTGCCGAGATCGATCAGCTGCACGCCGTCGGGCGTGCGGCGCAGCTCGAGGTGATAGCGGCTGACGGCGGGATCGGCGAGCACGAGCGCGTTGTCCTCGGCGGTGCCGATCGCGAGCTGCGCGCTATCGTCGGGCGCGCATGCGGCGCCGGTGTCGGGTCCGGCCTCCACGGTGACCCGCAGCTTGTGGACGAGCCGCACGGGCCTCGGCTGCAGCTTGGTGCGCGGGACGTCGGCCATCGCGGAACATCTAACACCGATGGCGCGCGCCCACGACGAAAAAACGTGCCTGTTGGACGCGGCCAACAGGCGCGCGTGCAACCGCGCGATGGCTCGCCGCGTGAACGCGGCACGTCGGCTGCACGAGGGCGCCGGCGGAGGTTTCCATGCGTCGATCCGTGCTCGTGCTCGCTGTCCTGCTCGCGCTGCGTTCGTCGGCGGGCGCCGCGGGGCTGACCGAGGTCACCAACTTCGGCTCCAACCCCGGCGCCCTGCAGATGTTCGAGTACATCCCGGCGGGCCTGCCGAGCGGGCGGCCGCTCGTCGTCGTGCTGCACGGCTGCACGCAGACCGCGAGCGCGATGACCAACGCGGGCTGGAACACGCTCGCCGATCAGTACCAGTTCGCGGTGATGTATCCGCAGCAGACGAGCTCGAACAACCCGGTCGAGTGCTTCAACTGGGCCGGCGAGTACGGCAACGACGCCGATCTCGTGCGAGGGATGGGCGAGAACGAGTCGATCAAGCAGATGATCGACTACGAGATCTCGACGCACTCCCTCGACGCGACGCACGTGTACATGATGGGCTTCTCGGCGGGCGCCGCGTTCACGGTCGTGATGGCGGCGACGTGGCCCGACAAGATCGCGGCGGCGGCGGTGATGGAAGGCATCGCGTACCGATGCGCGACGACGGTCAACGGCGCCTACAGCTGCCAGAGCCCGGGCGTCACGAAGACGGCGCCGGAGTGGGGCGACCTCGTGCGCGCGGCGGACTCCGGCTACTCCGGGCCGTGGCCGCGCATGCAGATCTGGGAAGGCACCTCGGACACCACCGTCGTGCCCGCGAACCAGCCCGAGCTCGTCAAGCAGTGGACGAACGTGTGGGGCACCGACCAGACCGCCGACGGCACCGAGATGATCGGCTCGGCGGCGACGCGCACCTCGTACATGGCGGGCAGCGTGCTCGCGGTCGAGACCTACTCGGTCACCAGCATGACGCACGCGGTGTCCGTCGGCGCCGAGGGCGCGATGGCGTGCCCGGCGACCGCCGGCTCGTACTTCGAGAACCACAACGTGTGCGCGACGCTGCGCGCGGCGAAGTTCTTCGGCGTCGTGCCCGGCGGCAGCGGCAGCGGCAGTGGCAGTGGCAGTGGCAGCGGCAGCGGTAGCGGTAGCGGCAGCGCTGGCAACCCGTACGTCGCGATCGTGGCGCCCGCCGACGGCGCGAACGTCAGTGGCGAGGTGACGATTGTCGTCGCCGCCGGCGACGATGCCGGCGTGACCTCGGTCGACGTCAGCGTCGACGGCTCGTCGATCGGCAGCGCGACCGCGGCGCCCTACCAGTTCATGTGGAACGCGACCGCGAACGGCAAGCACGCGATCGTCGCGACCGCCCACGACGGCGCCGGCCACACCGCGATGGCGACCGCGAACGTCACCGTCGGCGCCGGCGGTCCGGGCGGCAGCGACACGGGCTCCGGCTCCGGCGGCGACGCCGGCGACGGCCTGCCGGGCTGCAGCCTCAACGTCGGCAAGGCCGGCGCGACCGGGTTCGCGCCGATCGCCATCGCGATCGTGCTCGCGATCAGAATCGGCCGGCGACGCCGACCGTCCCTGGCCCGGCGGTGATCGCGGGCGTCGTGTCGTCGCCGCCGAACCCGACCACGCCGGCGATCACGGCGGCGATCGCGGCGGTCCCGGCGACGGCGAAGCTGATGTTCGCGGCGAGCGCCCACGAACGGCCGCGATCCTCGATCGCGCGGAGCTGCGAGTAGTCGTGCGGGGCCGTGTCGTGTGCGAGGCGGTTCCAGTCGTCCTGCGCGACGGAGAACCGCCACGCGGAGAACCCGCCGCTCGCGGCGGCGACTCCCGCGACCGCCGTCCACACCGGCCACCGTCCGAACCACGGCGTCTCGCGGGTGCCGGACGCCGACGCCGCGGCGATGCGTTCGGGCTCGGGGGCGAGGTGCTGTTCGGCGAGCCGGTTGCCGTGCGCATCGAGCGCGACGACGGTGACCTCGCGCGCGCGAGGCGGCAGCGTCGCGACGAACGGAAGGCGGCCCTGGCTGTGCTGCTCGCGGCCGCGGTCGTCGACCGCGCGGACGTCGACGCTCGCGACGAGCCCGAGCGGATCGTTCGCGCCCACCATGACCTGGTCGCGGGCGCGCGCGACCTGCACCTGCAGCGGGCTCGTGTGGCTGCGCGCGGCCTCGAACGGCTCGACGAGCTTGGGCGACGTCCCCGCGGGCAGCTCGACGGACGGATCGATCGCGAGCGCGCGTGCGAAGTGATCGCGCGCGGCCTCGGGGTGATCGAGCCCGGCCGCCAGCTTGCCGGCCTCGAGGTGCAGCTGCGCGAGCTTGCGCGCGTCGAGGCCGCCGCGCGCGATCGCGTTGTCGACGAGCACGAGCGCCTTCTCGTACTCGAGCGACACCTCCAGCTTGCGCGCGTCCTCGAGCTCGTCGGCGCGCGCAGCCTCGCCCGCGAGGACGAGGACGACGACGGTCGCGAGCGCGCGCACGCCGCGAGCCTACCAGCATCACCAGGTCAGCTGGACCGGCGGCGCCGCCTTGCCGGCCGGCACGTCGAGCTCGACGGTCTTGCTGCGCCCGTCGCGCAGCACCGCGCGCAGCTTGTGATGCCCCGCGGCGAGCGGCCGGTGGATCAGCGGGGTCACGCCGAGCTCGCGATCGCCGTCGTAGATGGTCGCGAACGGGCTCGAATCGATGCTGAACGTCCCGGGCGGCTTCGCCCGGGTGCCAGCCACGCCGGACACGCCGTCCCGCTTGCGGCCAGATCCGCGTCCGTCCGTCCGGACCTCGACGTGTTCGGCGTCCGGCGGTCCGGCGTCCGGCGGTCCGGGGTCCGGCGTGGCCGACTTCCGGACGCCCGCATCCCGGACGTCCGGCGTGGCCGAGATCCGGACGTCCGCATCCCGGACGTCCGGCGTGGCCGAAACCCGGACGTCCGGATTTCGGCCGGCGAGCTGCCAGGCGACGACTGCCGCGCCGCCCGCGACGACGAGGCCGCTCGCGGCGACGAGCGGCAGCACGCGACGTCGGCGGGTGGCGGCGGAGGCCGCCACGACCGGCCGGGTGGCCACCTCGGAGCCCGCGGCGAGCTGGCCGGTGCCGGCGCGCGAGCGCGCGTCGGCGACGATGCGGAGCTGGCGGGTGCGCTGGGCGTCGAGCTCCTGGCCGTGGCCGGTGCGCAGCGTGGCCGCGATCTCGTCCGAGCTCGCGATGCCGCCGGAGTCGCGCATCGCGTCCTCGATCGCGCGGGCGAGCGCGCGCGCGTCGGGGATCCGCGCGTCGCGATCGCGGGCGAGCGCGCGCTCGATCACGTTCGCGAGCGCGCGCGGTACGCCGGGATGGAGCTCGTCGGCGCGCGGGATCGGCTCCTCGAGGATCGCGCGCGCCGCCAGGTAGTCGCTGCTGCGCTCGAACAGCCGGCGATGCGTGACCAGCTCGCACAGCACGATGCCGAGCGCGAACACGTCGCAGCGGCGGTCGAGCGGCTGGCCGAGCAGCTGCTCGGGCGCCATGTACTGGGTCTTGCCCTTGATCGTGCCGGCCTCGGTCTCGGTCGCGCCGCGGACCTTCGCGATGCCGAAGTCGAGCACCTTGACGATGCCGGACGTGGTGACGAACAGGTTCGACGGCGACACGTCACGGTGGACGAGGCCGAACGGCGCGCCGGAGGCGTCGCGCAGCTCGTGCGCGTGGTGGAGGCCCGCGCAGGCCTGCACGATGATGCCGGTCGCGACGCGGAGGTCGAGCGTGCGGTCGGCGCCGGGCGGCGGCGGTGCGATCAGCTCGGTCGCCGGGATGCCGTCGAGGTAGGGCATCACGATGAAGTACTCGGCGCCCTCGCGGCCGAGCTCGTAGACGTCGCACACGTTCGGGTGATCGAGTTTCGCGGCGAGCTTGGCCTCGTCGACGAACATCGCGACGAACGCCTTGGAGGCGACCAGCTCGGGCAGCAGCCGCTTGACGACGACGGTCTTCTCGAACCCGGCGTCGCCGGCGAGGCGCGCGAGGTGGATCTCCGCCATGCCGCCGGTCGCCAGGTGGCCGAGCAGCTCGTAGCGGCCGAGCCTCGGCAGCGCGCTCGCGGCGGCGGAGTGGTATGACAAGCGCAGGTATCATGCCGCGGATCGCAGGACTTTGCGCGACGGTGATCGCCGGCGCGTGCTCGTTCCACGCGGTCTACACCGGCAACTACTCGTGCAGCGACGGCGAGTGTCCCGCGGGGTACGTGTGCACGCCCGCGAAGCAGTGCGTGAAGTCGGGCACGATCGACGCGCAGGGAGACGCGGTCGATGCCCCGGGCGATGGCGTCGACGCGGCGCAGGCCCCGCTGACCTGCGCGGTTCCCGGCATGTTCGGCTCGGCTGGCGGCAGCGCGAGCGACACGACGACCGGCCGCGGGGACCACGTCAGCGCGATGTGTAACGGCGTCGTGATGAACGCGAGCGACGCGGTCTACAAGTTCGACGCGACGCTCGGCCAGCAGGTCACGGTGTCGATCGCCGCGAGCTACGCGGCCAACGCGTACGTGATCACGCCGTGCACGCTCGCGCCGAACACGCCGCCGTGCGTCGGCAGCGCGTACGCGTCGCCCGGCAACCCGCTCGCGTTCTCGGCTCCGGCGACGACGACGTACTACCTGGTTGTCGACAACTTCAATCCGAACCTGTACGGCCCGTACACGGTGACGCTGACGCTGCCTTGAGCCGCGCGGCGCTGTTGGCCACCGCCAACGCCTGATGGGCGCGCCCAACGCTCGCGGCGCGCAACTGCCGTGCGCGCTTCACCGCGCGCGAGGCACGTCGCGTGCACTCGCTGCCACGACACAAGGAGGTACCCATGCGCCCCGGCATCGGCCTGTGTCTCGTGGCCGCGACCGTGCTGTCCGCTCGCGCCGCCGATGGAGCGCTCGCGCAGGTGACGAGCTTCGGCAGCAATCCCGGGGCGCTCGACATGTACGAGTACGTCCCGGCGGGCTTGCCGCCGGGACGCCCGCTCGTCGTCGTGATGCACGGCTGCACGCAGATGGCGAGCTCGATGGAGGTGGCCGGCTGGAACGCGCTCGCCGACCAGTACCGGTTTGCCGTCGTCTACCCGCAGCAGCGGAGCGCGAACCAGTCGACGGGCTGCTTCGTCTGGTGGTCGGCGGCCGACGACTCGCGCGGCATGGGCGAGGCGGAGTCGGTCGCCCAGATGATCGACGCCGAGATCGCGGCACACGGGATCGACGCGCAGCGCGTGTACGTGACGGGTCTGTCGGCAGGCGCGGCGTTCACCGCGGTGATGCTCGCCGCGTATCCCGATCGCGTCGCGGCGGGCAGCATCATGTCGGGGCTGCCGTACATGTGCGCGACCACCATCTCCGGCGCGTCGGCGTGCCAGCAGATGACGGCGAGCGCCCAGAAGACGCCGCAGCAGTGGGGCGATCTCGTGCGCGCCGCCGACAGCGGGTTCTCCGGACCGTGGCCACGCGTCCAGATCTGGCAGGGCTCGGCCGACTACGTCGTCCATCCCGCGAACGCGACCGAGCTCGTCAAGCAGTGGACGAACGTGTGGGGCATCGACCAGACCGCGACCGCGACGGAGACGATCCGCACGGCCACCCGCACGCAGTACGCGTCGGGCGACACCGTCGCGGTCGAGCTCTACCTCGTCGACGGCATGGGCCACGCCGTCGCGACCGGCTCGGACGCGCTCGGCGCCTGCCCGGCGACGACCGGCGCGTTCTTCGCCGACGAGCAGATCTGCTCGACCCTGCGCGCCGCGCAGTTCTTCGGGCTCGTCGCGGGCAGCGGATCCGATCCGAACGGCTCGAACGGCGGCGGCGATGGCGATGCCGGCATGCCGCATCCGACGGCGTACGCGGGCAGCTGCGACGCGGGTGGCGGTGGCGCCGGTGCGCTCGGCGCGCTGGTCGTCGCGATCGCGTTGCGGCGCCGGCGCGGCTCCGGCCGGGTCCTGTTGGCTCGATCCCACAGGTGATGGAGAGGCCCAACGCGCCGCGGCCGGACGACGAGCAGTTGCCGGCGGCACGTTCGTTGCTCGATGCGGTCGCACCATGCGCGTTGCACTTCTGTTCCTCGCCGGTTGCACGCTCGGCGGCACCGGAAAGCCGCCGGGCAGCAGCGATCAGGGCTCGGGCGTCGACAAGTCCGCGTGCGCGGCCGCGATGGCGGGCGCGCCGCTCGCGCCGGCCGGCTTCGACTACCACGACGCGCTGCCCACCGCGACGCACAACACGTGGGACGGCACGTCGCTGCCCGCGCCCGGCGACCCGAGCTACCCCGGCGGCCACTACCGCACGATCGCACCCGACGCGACCGGCGCCGTGCACCCGGGCTGCACCACCGACGGGCTCAAGTACACGCCGGCGTCGATCCCGGGCTTTGCGTGCGCGGCGCGCGAGTTCCCGTTCCCCGCGGGCGTCAGCGAGGACACGAGCAAGCCGATCGTGATCCTCGTCCACGGCAACTCGGACTCGCCGGCGGGCTGGATGAGCTTCGTGCACCCGAACCCGAGCTCGCTGAGCTTCCCCGCCGACACCACCGCGCGCGACCAGCTCGCCGAGCTGCTGCCGGCGCAAGGCTTCCGCACGATCGCGATCGACATGCGCACCGACAAGGTCGACGACCCGGCGAGCCCCGAGGGCAAGGACACCGGCAACACGCCGAAGAACACCGACCACGGCTGGAACGTGCCGCTCGTCCAGGAGCTCGTGAAGCAGGTGGCGATCGCGTACCCCGACCGCCACATCGCGCTCGTCGGGTTCTCGCTCGGCGTGACGACGGTGCGGGACGCGCTGCGCCGGCTGTGGGTCGAGTGGGCGGACAAGCAGTGGGACGTCAACATCTTCGAGCGCGTCGACGCCGTCGTGCTCGCGTCGGGCGCGAACCACGGCGTGTCGACGTTCGCGAGCGAGTGCGGTGCGAACCTGACGATGCGCGGCACCGTCACGTGCGAGATGGGCCAGCGCAACACGTACACCGAGACCGACTTCCACCGCCCGCTCAACGGCCCCGCGATGCCGACCGAGCACGGCGAGTTCGGCGGCTGGTGGGAGACGCCGTGCGCCGACGGCGACTACGCGTTCGGCAAGCGCGGCGCGTGCGGCCATCACGCCGTCGCCTACACCACGATCACGATGCAGGACCTGCCGAACGGCACGCAGCAGGACGAGTTCGTGTCGGAGCACGCCTCGCGGCTGTACCCGGTCGACTGCGCGAACAACGCGCTCGACGGGCTCAACGACTTCGACACGAGCGGCTACTTCTACAACGGCTACTTCCGCAATCACTTCGGCAGCGTGCGCAGCGATGCCGGCCTCCAGAAGGTGATCGCGGCACTGGAGGGCAACTGATGCGTACCGTGATGTTGATCAGTCTGTGCGTCGCGCCATCGCTGGCGCTCGCGAACACCGGCGACGAGGTCGAGATGGATCCGCCCGGCGCGAACGAGAACCCACTTCCGGCCGCGAAGCCGGCGGCGGATGCCGACGCGCCGGCGCCGAGCTCCGACGGGAACCCGGCGCTCTCGAACGACCCCGACCAGACCATCAGCAAGGCCGCCGCCGTCGAGAACAAGGCGAAGTGGATCGAGCCCTACGGCGCGATCGCCGGCGGCGTGCGCCTCGAGAGCCTGCACGAGATGCCGACCGATCACACGCAGGCGCAGAACCCGACGGTCGCGGTGTCGCGGCTCGGCGTGCGCGGCGGCGTCGGCCAGCACATCACGTACGCGAGCGAGTTCGAGGCGTCGCTCGGCGGCGCGCTCGGCTACGGCGCGTCGGTGTGGGAGGGCCAGGCGGCGCTCGCGATCTGGGACCAGTACGTGCGCTACACGCGCGACGGGTTCTCGATCGCGGCGGGGCGCATCGAGGATCCGCAGAGCTTCGACTACCAGAGCGAGCACGTCGGCGATCTGCTGTTCGCCGACCTCTACACGCGCGACCCGCTGCTCTACTCCGGCGCCGATCGCGGCAACGGCCTGTTCGGCAGCTACGACCTCGACAAGCACCTCACGATCGGGCTCACCGTCCACTCGACGAACCCGACCGGCATCACCGGCACGATGATCATCGGCGGCAAGCTGCAGCCGTTCGATCGCCCGTTCTATCTCGCGGCCGCGCAGGTCGGCATCAGCCAGAACAACCTGCCCGACCAGAACATGCACATCTACTTCGGATCGCCGTCGATCGCGTTCCACAGCGACCACGTGCTCGCGCAGGCGGAGGTGCAGGCGTACAGCCTCGACACCCAGGAGGCGATCACGACCGACCAGACGATCCGCGGCTACAACTTCCGGCTCGGCGCGCGCGCGTGGACCGACACGACGGTCGGCCGGATGGCCGCGTTCGCGAACGTGTCGCGCAACAAGAACGAGATCCTCGACCCGACGGACTCGCTGTACCGGCTGCCCCAGCTGTTTCAGTCGTACACGTTCTCGACCGGCGCCGACTGGGACTACTCGAAGCACAACGGCGTCGGCTTCCAGTACGCGCTGGTCGACACCGTCGAGCCCGACCAGCACGCGCGCCAGCACTACCTGAACCTCGGCACCACGTACTGGGTCGAGGACTCGCTCGCGCTGGGTGTGCGCGCCGCGGTGTTCGCGCAGCAGATCAGCGGCGCGATGATGACGACGGGGAGCCGCTCGCTGTTCGTGACGGCGCGGCTCGTGCTGGACTAGTTATGCGTCAGGTCCGAATCGCTCGTCGGCGAGACCTGCAGGTAGACCTTGCCGTTCGAGTTGTACTCGGGCTCGACGATGCCGGAGAGGCTGGTGAACGTCTGGGTGGTGATCGGGTTCGAGCACGCGTACGGCATCGCGACGCCGGTGCACGGCAGGCAGTACGTCACGGTGTTGTAGAAGTTGAGGCCGACGTCGAGCATCGACCCACCGCTCGTCAGCTCGACGCCGCCGTACGTGGTGCCCGTCTGGGGCGGCATGCTCTTGTCGCTGCAGGAGCTCGTGTACTCCATCGGCGTCGTGCTCGTCACCGAGAACGACGTGCCGGTGACCTTCACGTAGGCGCCCTTGTACGGATCGGCCGCGGGTGCCGCGAGCTGATCGTGCGCGATCGTCGCGGCATCGACGGTGACCGCGACCGGCGTCATCGTCTGGCCGGTCGCCGTGATCATCGGCGACTCG
>JBLMXA010000697.1:0-5384 GCA_050257515.1 Acidobacteriota bacterium
CCGGAGCCGATCGCGCGGCCGACGCCGCGGCGCAGCGACGAGATCGCGCCTTCGACATCACCCTCCGACAGGGCGATCGCTGCGCTCGCGCGGTCGATCATCGACACCAGCAGCGGCGCGCTCGACCAGTCGCGCGCCTCGGCGAGGATGCCGCGGGCGAGCGCGGTCTCGCCACGCGTGCGCAGCACGTCGGCGAGCTTGACCGACAGCTGCACGAACATCAGGTCCGCGCCGTCCTCGAGGTCGCCCGACTGCACGGCCTGGCGCACCGCGACGAGCGCGCGGTAGTAGAAGGTGCCGGCGCCGGCGTCGTCGAGCTGCTCGGCGGCGTGATCGCCGCCCGCGCGCAACAGGTCGATCGCCTCCTTCGCGTGCCCGGCGAGATCGTGGTGGTGGCCGACGAGGCCGATGTCCTGCGTCATCGTCTCGATCGCGGTCGCCGCGCTCGCGTGCAGCGAGCGGCGAGCGGCGGCCGGCGTCGCGTCGTAGACGACCTCGCGCACGAGGCGGCTCGCGAACGTCAGCTCGCCGCCGGGATCGCGCGTGATCAGCCCGTGATCCTCGGCGTCCTCGAGCGCGGTCTCGAGCTGATGGCTCGGCATCATCGCGCGCAGCAGGTCGAGCTGCGGCTCGATGCCGAGCACGGCGGCGGCCTGCAGCGCGTCGCGCGTCGCCTGAGGCACCATCGACAGCCGCGCGGCGACGAGGTCGGCGAGGCCGACCTTCGTGTCCTCGACCTTGCCGCCCTCGATCAGGTAGCGGACGACGTGCTCGAGGTGGCCGGGCATCGCGCGCGTGATCTCGAACAGCGTCTGCGCGCCGGGCAGGTTCGGCATGCCGCCCTTCGCGAGCCCGCTCGCGATCGTCTCGAGGTCCTCCGCCTCGAGCGCGCCGAGCTCGATCCGATCGACGCTGACCGGCCACTGCGCGCCGAACTCGCGCTGCGCGGTCATCACGATCGGCGGCAGCTGCAGCTCGTTCGTCTCGGTCGCGCGGCGCAGGATCTCGAGGCTCGGATGATCGAAGCGATCGATGTCCTCGCACGCGATCGCGAGCTGGCCGTCCGCGGCGGTGCGCTCGATCGCGCGCAGCGCCGACCACACGATCTCGCGGCGGCGCACCGACGCCTCGAGCTCGAGCAGCGTCGTCGGATGGCCGAACATCTGCGCGATGCCGGGCACGTCGCGCTCGTTGAGGCCCGCCGCGAGCACCGCATCGCGCAGCTCCTGCTCGCTCGTCACCGGCGGCAGCTGCAGCATCGCCGCGATCAGCGAGCGGATCGGGTAGTACGGCGACGCCAGGCCGCTCGGGTCGGGCTGGACCTGGTAGATCACGTGGCCGTCGTTCGCGAGCTGCTTGTAGGCCTCGTGCAGCAGCGTGCTGCGGCCGGAGCCCTCCTGCGCGATCACGAGCAGCGCGCTGCGGGCGCCGGGCGGGCGCCGCATGTGAGCGAGCAGCGCCTGCAGCTCGCCGACGCGGCCGGTGAACGGCAGTGGCAGCAGCTGCTCGAGCGCGGCGGGCGGCGCCGGCACCTCGAACGTCTTCGACACGCGCGCGCGGGGGGCGCCGCACTCGGGGCAGAACTTGAACGTCGGCTCGCACGACGCGCCGCACGACGTGCACTTGTCGGCGGCCGGCAGCGACCGCATGCGCGCGCGGATCCCGAGCAGGGCGTCGCGCATCTCGGACGCCGAGGCGAACCGATCGGTCGGATGCTTCGCGAGCGCCTTCGCGATGACGTGATCGACCTCCTTGGGCACGCCGGCGCGGCGCGAGGTCAGCGGCGTCGGCTGCGCCCGCAGGTGGTTCGTCAGGATCTCGGTCGTCGCGCCCGCGAAGAACGGCGTCTTCTCGGCGAGCAGCTCGTAGAGGATGATGCCGACCGCGTAGAGGTCCGACGCGAACGTCGGCTGCGCGCCGCTGATCACCTCGGGCGCCATGTACTCCGGCGTGCCCGAGATCGAGCGCTCCTCGATGTCGCGCGCGGCCTCGACGAGCCGCGCGATGCCGAAGTCGACGATCTTGACGAGGTCGATGCCGGCGCGGCGCTGGTCGACGATGATGTTGTCGGCCTTGAGATCGGCGTGGACGACGCCGGCGAGGTGCGCTTCCTCGATGCCGGCGAGCGACTGCGACACGAGATCGATCACGCGATCGACGGCGAGCGGGCTCTCGTTGACGAGCAGCTGCGTCAGCGTCGGCCCCTTGACGTACTCCATCGCGAGGTAGAGCAGGCCGTCGGGCGACTGGCCGTAGTCGATGATCGAGACGCAGTTGGGGTGGTTGAGGCGCGACGCGCTCATCGCCTCGCCGCGGAACCGCGTGATCATCCGCGGGTCGGCGCACAGCTCCTCGTTTAGGATCTTCACCGCGACGGTGCGGCCGAGCGCGATCTGATCGGCCTTGTACACGGCACCGCTCCCGCCGATGCCGATGCACGCGGTCAGCTTGAACTTGTCGCCGAGCACGCGGCCGACCAGCTTCAGCGACTTCTGGACCTGATCCTGGACGCTCATCCCCTGGTCCCAGTCGTCCAATATCTCACGGTGTTGAGCAGCATTAGAACAGGTAAATCACGTTCGCTCGATTACCATCGCGATCCCCTGTCCGACCCCGATGCACATCGACGCGAGGCCGAGCTGGCCGGACCGCAACCCGAGCTCGAGCATCAGCGTCAGCACCAGCCTCGCTCCCGACGCGCCGAGCGGGTGGCCCCACGCGATCGCGCCGCCGTTGACGTTGACGCGCTCCGGATCGAGCCCGAGCTGGTCGATGCACGGGATCGCCTGCGCGGCGAACGCCTCGTTGAGCTCTGCAACATCGATACGTTGCGCGGTGATCCCGGCGCGCGCGAGCGCCTTCTTGCTCGCCGGGATCGGGCCGAGGCCCATGTAGCTCGGCTCGACGCCGGCCGCGGCCGCGGTGACGTAGCGCGCCTTCGGCGTGAGGCCCAGCTCCTTGATCGCCTGCTCGCTCGCGACCAGCACCGCCGCCGCGCCGTCGTTGAGCCCCGACGCGTTGCCGGCGGTGACCGTGCCATGCTTCGCGAACGCGGGACGCAGCTTGGCGAGCTGCTCGGGAGTCGTCTCGGGCCGCGGATGCTCGTCGGCGGCGAGCCGCTGCTCGGCGCCGGTCTTGCGGTCGGCGCCGGTGACGATCGGCGTCACCTCCATCGCGATCCGCCCCGAGGCGATCGCCTTGCCCGCGCGCTGCTGCGACGTCAGCGCGAACCGGTCCTGCGCCTCGCGTGACACGTTGCAGCGCTCGGCGACCTTCTCGGCGGTCTCGCCCATCGCGAGCGTGCCGTGCATCGCCTCCATCTTCGGGTTCGCGAACCGCCAGCCGAGCGTCGTGTCGTAGATCGTCTGGTTGCCGCGCGGAAACCCCTCCGTCGGCTTGGCCATCACGAGCGGCGCGCGCGACATCTGCTCGACGCCGCCGGCGATCACGAGCTCGGCCTCGCCGGTCGCGACCTGGCGGCACGCGTCGGCGATCGCCTGCATGCCCGAGCCGCACAGCCGGTTGACGGTGACCCCGGGGATCGCGACGGGCAGCCCGGAGAGCAGCGCGGCCATCCGCGCGACGTTGCGGTTGTCCTCGCCCGCCTGGTTGGCGCAGCCGAGGATCACGTCGTCGATGCGGTCGGCAGGGAGCTTCGTCCGCGCGACGAGCGCCGCGATCACCTGGGCGGCGAGGTCGTCGGCGCGGACGCCGCCGAGCCCGCCGCCGTAGCGCCCGAACGGGGACCGGATGCCGTCGACGAGATAGGCCGCACGAGTCATGCGCGCACCATACGCCGAAAACTGGCGCCCGGGATCTGGGGTCCCTAGGGTCGAGCCATGATCCACGACTTCACCAGCTTGGCGGAGCACGACGTGAGCTGGCTCGCCATCCGCCAGCCGGCGGTGATGCGCCTGCTCGAGAGCGAGCTGGCCTCGGCCGACGGGGATGCGTTCGCCGCCGGCCTCGAGCTCGCCTGCCGGGTCCTCGGCGGCAAGACCCCCCTGGGCGACCTGCGGCTCGACCACCACTCGCTCGACGCCGGGATGGCCGCCGTGCGCGGCGGGCGCTGTGATCGCGCGATGGTGCGCTCGCTCCGCGACCAGATCGAGGAGCTGCCGGTCGTGCTGACCCGCCACGAGGAGGACGCGGTGGCGACCGTGATCGCGGCGATCATCTACGCGGTGCTCGACGCGAGCATGCGTGATCTCGACGACACGCTCGTCGCGTAGCGTTTGGTAAGATGCGGGCGTGGTGAGGTCTCTCGCGATCGTCGTGGTGTGCGCCGCGTGCGGGTTCACGCACGGCACGGCGTCCCAGCAGCCGGATACCGGCAGCGGCAGCGGCAGCTCCGTGCCGCACAAGGGCGCCGAGGTGGTCTCGGGCGCCGGCCGGCTCACCGCCGGCACGATCACGATGGACGTGCAGGTCGGTCGCGCGATCGACTTCGACAAGACGACCGCCGGGACGATCACGATCTCCGGCGCACCGGTGGTGAAACCATGAAGCTCGCCAGGGCCCTCGTCCTCGTCGCCTTGTGTGCCGGCGCGCCGCCGGTGTTCGCGCAGGGTGCGCCCGCGACGGTGTCGTTCGCCGCGCGACTGCAAGATGCCGGGCTGCCGCTGATGGGCAGCCATGACTTCGTGTTCGCGCTGTACGACCAGCCGACCGGTGGCACGAACCTGTGGCAGGAGACGCGCACCGGCGTCACCGTCGGCCAGGACGGCATGCTGTACCTCGATCTCGGCTCGGTCACCGCGCTGACGTCGTCGGTGTTCGCCGGCAACGCGCGCTACCTCGAGATCACGATCGACGGCAACGTGACGACGCCGCGCCTGTTGATCGAGAGCGTGCCGTACTCGCTGCGCGCGGGGAAGGCGAGCGACGCCGACGCGCTGCAGGGCCATCCGTCGACGTTCTTCCAGCAGGTGGTGACGAGCGGGTGCAGCGGTACGTCGTCGATCCAGACCGTGAACGCCGACGGCAGCGTGACGTGCACGACCGGGCCGCTCTACACCGCGGGGACCGGGCTCGCGCTCGCGGGCGGCATCTTCAGCGTCGACTACACCGCGACGCAGGCGCGGGTGACCGGCACCTGCGCGACCGGCGCGATCAACGCGATCAACCCCGACGGCACGGTGACGTGCGCGACGATCCCGAGCTACACCGCCGGCACCGGCATCACGATCGCGACGAACACGATCAGCGTCGACTTCACCACCGCGCAGCACGCGCTGACCAGCTCGTGCCTCGCGGGCGGCATCCTCAACACGTTCACCGCCGCCGGCGCGCCGACGTGCTACGGGCTCGCGGCCAGCGGCGGCCTCGCGTTCAACGCCGGCAACTACAGCGTCGACACGACGGTGATCCAGCCGAAGATCACG
>JBLMXA010000698.1:0-2737 GCA_050257515.1 Acidobacteriota bacterium
TGCCACGAGAAGTGCCGGCTGTTCGTCGTCAACCGCCGCGACCTCGAGGACCTGCTGTTCGTCGATCGCGATCTCGCGTACGAGCTGTTGTGGAACTGGGTGCGCACGCTGTCGCGGCGCCTCCGCGCGACGAACGACAAGATGACGTTCCTCGCGACGACCTCGAAGTTCTAGATGCGTGCGCTGATCGCTCTCGCGCTGCTCGCCGGCGCCGCGCGTGCGGACACGCTGCCGCCGGGCGCGCTCGAGGTGTTCGGCGGCGCGATCAGCGGCACCGGCGCCGACGCCAAGCGCGTCGGCTTCGGCTACCAGATCGGCGCGTCCGCGGCCTGGCAGCCGATGCGGACCGAGAACCGCTTCGGGCTGACGCTGCGGTGGTCGGTGCTGTTCGCCGGCCTCTACGACGGCACCGCCGAGCAGGTGAACCCGCCGCTGCGCACGGTGATGATGGACCTGACCGCGGGCGTGCGGTTCCGGCCGTGGAAGTCGCCGTCGCGCTACCTGACCGCCCGGATCGGCGCGGGTCTGCTGCGCGCGAACGATCCGATCATCGATGGTGCGCGCAGCTACGTCGGCCCGGTCAGCTCGATCGGCCTCGACCAGTACATCGGCACGCTGATCGTCGGCGTCGACGTGCGCTACGCGCTGATGCCGGCGCCGCTGATCGCGAGCGGGCCGACGCAGATCGCGGTCGTGCTGCGGTTCGGAGTCACGGGGCCCTGATGCCGTCGATCGTCACCGAGCGGCTGCGGCTCGTGCCGATGAGCCTCGACGTCGTCGAGGCGGTGATGCGCCGCGATCGCGCGGGCGCCGAGGTGGCCGCGGGCGCGAGCCTGCCCGACGCGTGGCCGAACGACGAGCTCGTCGCGCGCGCGTTTCCGGTGTCGCTCGAGGCGATCCGCTCCGCGCCCGACGTGCGGCTGTGGGGCGACTCGCTCGTGCTGCTCCGCGACGAGCCGCGCATCGTCGGCAGCGTGATCTTCCACGGCCGCCCCGACGACGGCATCGCCGAGGTCGGCTACGGCATCGAGGAGGGCTCGCGCGGCCTCGGCCTCGCGACCGAGGCGACGCGCGCGTGCGTCGAGTGGGCGCTCGGCGAGCCCGGCGTCACCGCGGTGCAGGCGACGACGTTTCCGTGGCATCACGCGTCGCTCGGCGTGATCCGCAAGCTCGGCATGGCGCTCGTCGCGCAGCGCGAGCATGACGTGCTCGGCGAGCTGCTCGTGTTCGAGCGACGGAAATGACGCGCTACCTGCCGCTCGCGATCGTCGCCGCGGGCTGGGCGTTCGTCGTCGCGTACGCCCACCCCGGCGTGATGAGCGTCGACTCGCACTACCAGCTCGTCCAGGCGCGCACCGGGGCATGGGGCAACTGGCACCCGCCGGTGATGGCCGCGCTGTGGGGCGTGCTCGATCGCATCGTCGCCGGGCCGCTGCTGCTGCTGCTGCTGCAGACGTCGCTGTTCGCGCTCGGGCTGTTCGCGCTCGCGCGCCGCTACTTCGCGCCGCGCACCGCGGCGATCGTGACCGCCGCGATGCTCGTGTTCCCGCCGGTGTTCGTCGTGCTCGCCGGCGCGTGGAAGGACGCGCTGATGGCGGCGCTGCTCGTGTGCGGCGCCGCCGGCTTGCTGTCGGCGCGGCGGCCGGCGCGGGCCGGCGGCTGGATCGCGCTCGTCCTCGCCTCGGCGCTGCGCCACAACGCCGCGCTGATCGTCGTGCCGCTGGTCGCGATGCTCGCGCGGCTGCCGGCCGGGTGGCCGGCGTGGCGGCAGCGTGCGGCCGGCGCGCTGCTCGGGATCGCGGTCGCGGTGACCGGCGCGCTCGGCGACCACGCGCTGACGCGCGTCGACGAGCACCCGTTCGCGAACATGCTCGCGATGTCCGACGTCGCCGGCACGATCGCGCACGCGCCCGAGCTGTCCGACGCCGAGGTGCGCGCGCTGCTCGCCGGCACCCCGCTGCGCGGCGCGCCCGACCACCTGCAGGCGAGGCTGCGCGAGCTGCGCGTCGAGCGCAGCGGCTGGGAATCGCTCGCGCTCGGCGACGATCGCCTGTTCGACCTCGCGACGACCGACGAGCAGGCCGACGCGCTCGTCGCCGCGTGGAAGCACGCGATCGCCGCCTACCCTGGCGCGTACGCCGCGCACCGGCTGAGCGTGTTCGGCCGCACGATGGGCTGGAACGGCCCCAAGCCGAACTTCACGACGCCGCTCGACGAGCCGAGCGAGCTGCTCGCGTCGATCGGCGAGACCCGCTCGTACGACGGGTTCCAGCGCGCGGTATCGCGCGGGCTCCACGCGATCCGCAAGTGGCCGCTGTTCTCACCGATCCTCTACCTCGTGCTCGCCGCCGGCCTGCTCGTCGTGCTGTGGCGCGACCCGCTGCAGCGCGGCCTGCTCGGGGGCGCGCTCGTCTACGAGCTGTCGCTCGTCGTGCTGTCGCCGGGCGGCCACGACTTCCGCTACGTGCACTGGCTCGTCGTCGTCAGCGTGTTCGCCGCGATCGTTCACGTCGGCGCGGCGCTACGCGAGCGCCATCTTCACGAGCAACAGGTGGATCACCAGGAACCAGAGCGCGGGCCGTCGCATGGCGCGCAGCATCGATCAGACGCCCCGGGCTCCGTCAGGGCCGGTGGCTAACGCTTCTTGGCACGGGCGCGACCGCGGCTTCTCACCGCGTCGCGCGTCCAGGTGCCCGACTTGCCGCCGGATTTCTCTTCGAGCCGGATCTGGGAGATC
>JBLMXA010000699.1:0-6812 GCA_050257515.1 Acidobacteriota bacterium
GTGCGGAATCACGTCGGCGATCTCGCTGCGATGTGCAAACACCGAGTGATCGCGCTCGCGCTCGGGGATGCCTCGGCAGGCCGCGACCTCGGCGCGCACGAGCGCCGCCGCGGCGTGCCGGTGCTGGCGAGCCTGCTGCCGCTCGCGCTCGGCCGCGTAGCGGAGGTCCATCGCGCGCTCCTCGGCGAGGTCGAAGCACGGCTGCCAGGTCGTCACCTTGACGCCGGCCACCGTGGTCAGCTGGTCGTTGAGCACCGGATCGCCGCACGCGAACGAGTCCGGGCCGCGCCGCGTCTCGGCGTCGGCCGCTTGCTGCTCGGCCTCGGCGGCGCGCTGATCATGCGCCTGCGCGGCGAGCATGTGCTCGGTCCAGCCGCGGTCTTGCGGCCGAGCAAGCTGGGTCCCGCCGCCGCACGCGGCTGCTGCGCTCGCGAGCCACACGACCGACATCCGCACGTCCAGACGTCCTGCATCGCGAGGGCCAGCTACTGCGGGCGGTGCGATGGATGCGAAAAACTCCGACGGGCGCGCAGGAATGGCGCGTTCGAGACCTGCCAGTCGCCACCGAATGCGTCGTCGAGGTCACGGATGATGTAGAGGACGTGCGCGATCGCGCCGCTGAGCGCCGCCGTCACGGTCGCGTGCAGCCACACCTGATCGAAGGCGAGCAGGTACACCGAGCCGATCGTGATGATCGCGCCGGCGTAGAGCAGCACGTGCAGCGCGAGCGGGATCCTCGTACGCGCGGCCGTGAGGCGGTTCGCACGCACGTCGTAGAGATCGGTGAACCGCGACAGCACCTCGCCGTAGATCGTGTGGCCGCACTCGTCGTCCGGCCGGCACCGGTGGATCTCGACCCACACCTCGTCGAGCTTGCGGCCGACGCGATCGAGCACCGCGTCGTTGCCCTTGCGCATCGCCTGCCACTCCTCGGCGAGCACGGCGTCGACGTACTCGCTGAGCAGGCGCTGGATCTCGTCGCGCGCGGTGACCGGCAGCCCGCTCGCGATGCGGTGGACATCGGCGAGCAGCACCGCCTCGCGATCGACGAAGCCGCGCGACTCGTTGAACTGCCCCCACACGACGTAGACGACGAACGCGAGCAGCACGGCGTAGATGCCGCCGACCGTCTGCAGGTAGTTGCCGAGCGAGTCGCTCGACGCGCGCAGCTCGGACACCGGCACGACCTCGCGCACCGCGAGCATCCCGAGCACGCTCGCGAGCGACACGCCGGCGACGACCGGCGTGAGGCGGAGCAGTGACAAGAACCAGCGCGGCATCTACGCCGGGCCGAGCTTGGCACGTGCGCGGCTACTCGGGCAACGCATCGACGCCGGCACCGAGCGAGGTCGTCGCTCCTCCGAACGTCAGCGTCGCCCCGACCGAGTCGTGGTTGAACGTGATCGTCGCGGTCTGCTGGTTGGCCAGCGTCACCGTGACGGTCGAGTCGTTCGCCGCGCTCGCCGAGGCCACCGCGCCGTCGATCGACAGCACGTGCAGGAAGCGCTGGTCGCCGCCCGCGGCGGTCTCGTCGAGGCGGAAGCCGCCGCTGTAGTCGCCGCTCGGATCCTGCGTCGCATAGTTGAACACCGACGACGTCGCCGACGCCGGGGCGAGGCGCTGCACGTGCAGCGCGTGGGTGCCGGTGATCGTCGCGGTCGAGCCCGAGATCGACGGCTGCTTCGGGGTCGCAAGCGACCACACCTGCTGCGTGCCGCTCGCCGACGTCACGCGGTCGTAGACGACGATCGTGTCGGGCTGCAGGTAGACGATCTCGCGCTGCATGCGCGACACCGCGGAGCCGGTGTACATCGGCGTGATGTCGGCGGCCGCGTAGAGCCAGCCGGTGCCGCTGTGCAGCGCGACCATCTGCGACGCGTTGCCGATCTGCTGGCCCACCGTGCTGCCGTTCTGCGTGACGCGGACGAGGCCGTGCGCGTCGGGCTCCTGACGCAGGCCGGAGTGCGAATCGACCACCGCGTCGTACGCGAGCCAGCCGTCCTTGTAGACGAGCAGCGAGCCCTGATCCTGGTGCGCGTGGCCCTCGGTGTACGGGCCGGCGATCAGGTTCATCCACGTCGCGTGCGTGTCCCAGCCCGAGCGCGCGTACAGCTCGCCGATGCCAGGCGCGTAGTACGCGGTGCCGCCCGCCATCGAGCCCACCGAGACGTCGGCGTTGTCGTACAGGAAGTCATCGACCGCCATGAACTGCGACCCCATCACCGGCACGCTGCAGTCCGCGAGCAGCGTCGCGACGCGCGGCGCGAGCGAGTCCGTCGCGAACAGGTGCACGAGCTCCTGGAGGTAGTTGCGCTGGTAGTCGAACATCGACGCCGTCGAGTCGCGCGACTGGTCGCCGGTCGGCGCGAACCGATCGAGCGTCGGCACGATCTGGTGCATCATCGCCAGCATCGACGCGCGCGTGTGGGGCGTCTTGACCGCGAGCTTCTCGCCGGTCGTCGCGTACCAGAAGTCGTAGAGCCAGAACAGGCGCATCATCGCGGTGCCGTAGCCGGTGCCCTCGCGCGAGCCGCCGCCGACGAGATCGCTGTCGAACGTCGGCACGAGCTGGTCGAGCATCTTGGTCTGGCGGAACTGCGTGATCCAGGTGTCGCCGGCGGGATCGTCGCCCATCTCGGCGAGGCCGAGCAGCATCGTCGCCTGCAGGAACGAGTAGTAGTAATTGTCCGACGGGTCGTTGACCGCCCAGCCGCTCCAGGGCATCGACTGGCCGCCCCACTGGGCCTGGTTGTTGTTCCACACGTTCCACACGGCCTGGTTCGCGTATGCGAGCCAGCGCGTCTTCTGCGCCGCCGTGACGGTGTCGAAGCACCAGTCGTACGTCAGCGTCAGGTCCGCGAGCATGGGACCGACGTCGAGGTAGCTGTCGCTCGCGATGGCCGGCTTCACACCCGACGCGATCGACGCCTCGGCGTCGCTGACCTGCTGATCGACCGTCGCGATCGCCTTGGCACAGTATTTCGGATCGCCGGTGAGCTGACCGAGCAGCGCCGCGTTCCACGTCTCGAAGCCCCAGAGGGACGTACCGCCGACCCACTGGTCGACGATGCTCTTGAACCGCACCGCCGCGGTCGTGCCCGAGCTCAGCGCCTGTTGCAGGCGCGCCTTGTTGGGACCGAGATAGATGCGCGGATGCGCGGTCGGGTATGTCGGCTGCGTGTTGTCGCTACCGGAGCCCGATCCCGAGCCGGTGTCCGAGCCCGAGCCGGAGCCCGATCCGGTGTCGCCGCCACCGCCGCCGCCACCGCCCGTCGCCGACGACGAGACCGCACACCCGATCAGCGCCACCCCGAGGAAGATCGTCGTGTACAGAGAACGGAAATGTGTCATCGGCGCTCGGTTAACAGAAAACGCGCATCAATGTCGCTGTAGTTTTTGTCCGACAACTCGGCACATTACGAAGATAGGTAATCTTCGGAGAGCGGTTTCTCGTCGGAGAATCCGATCTCGATCGCGAGTCGCCGCGAGTCAGATTACGAATCTCGACTCGACAGAGCCGAAAAATAAATTTTGCTCAGCAAAGACTTCGCGTCAGTGACTTGCTGATCTTGGCTGCACGACGGCGCGATAGATCGTCAACGACAGCACGAGTCCGATGACCGCCATGGGGATCATCGCGACCGGCCAAACGAGCCAGTGGCTGGACGACTTCGCGGCATCGCCGGACGGCAGGAGGTGTCCGTACACGAAGTCCTGGAGCGCGCCGCCGAGGTACACGAAGCCGTCGATCATGCCGGTCGCGGTGCCCGCGTTGCGCCGGCCGCCGAAGTCCTGGCTCGCGACGCCGGCGAGCAGCCCGTGCACGCCGAGGATCGCCACGAGCATGAACGCCGCGATCCAGCTCACCGACGCAGGCGCGCCGAGCAGCACGAGCATCGAGCACGCCCCGACGAGCGCGATCGAGAACAGCACGGTCGCGACCGGCGGCCGGCGCGAATGAAACAGGTGATCGGAGATCGTGCCCGCGAACATGCCGCCGGTGATGCCGGCGATGCACAGGAGCATGCCCCAGTGGACCGCCGCGAAGTTGCCGGCGGTGCCGAGGCCCGACGCGAACACGCGGTGCCACTTCATCAGGCCCATGCGGATGAACCCCGCGCACAGCGCGATCAGCGCGATGGTCAGGATCACCCGGTTGGTCAGGATCCTCTTGATGATCTTCAGCGCGGGGTCCGGCGGCCCGGTCTCGCCGCTCGATGCGTCGGCGACGTCGAAGTCGGCGAACCCGGCGTCCGACGGCTCGTTGCGCACCCACATCAAGTCGAACACGAAGAACACCCCGAGGATCACGGCGGGCGCGAGGAACAACCACGGCAGCGACGTCAGGCTCGCGATCTTCGGTGCCCAGTCGAACGCGAAGTAGATCCCGAGCGAGATCAGGATCCCGAAGATGCCGCCGAACGTGCCGCGCTCGCGCAGGTGGAACCACGACGCGTTGACCTTGACGATCGCGACCGCGCCGAAGCTCTGGAAGTACATGTTCCCGCAGTACAGGCACATCAGCAGCCAGTACCCGGGAACATGGCCGCTCACCGCGATCGAGATGCCGATACCCGCGTTGCACGCGCACGCGCCCGCGGCCGCGACGAGGATCGCGAACCGCCCGCCGAGCCTGTCGGTGAGCGGGCCGTTGACGACGAACGCGATCCCGTAGACGAGCTGGGCCACGCCGTCGATGTCGCCCCAGTCGGACTTCGCGATCAGATGCCCGTCGAGCAGGCCGTTGAGGTTGTAGCGCCCCATGTAGAGGAACGCGTACGTGAGGCCGAGCGGCAGCCAGTTGAGCGTGCGGCGCCTGCGAAACGCATCGCTGTGCGTGATCTCGACCCGCGGCAGTCGTCGGACGACGACCGCGATCGCGACGACGAGGATCAGGATCGGGACGTATTCCGACTGGAGCTTGTCCACTGACCGACGAGCCTACACCACGTGGTAACCTCGCGGCGTGGTGCGCACCTGCTGTCTTGCCGTCGCTGCCGTCGCTGCCGTCGCCTCCGCCGCCTGTCACAAGGACGAGGCCAATGCGAAGCCGTCACCCGCCATCGCCCCCGCGCCGGCACCGCCGCCCGCGAGCGTCCAGATCTTCGTCGACGACCAGCCGGTCGGCAAGGTCGCGTTCGCGCAGCTCGGCACGTGGCCGCGGCTCGACACGCTCGTCCCGGTCGACGCGCGGCGCATGGGCAAGTGGGACGACGTCTATCTCAAGGGCAAGGGCCCGAAGCCGACCGAGCTGCACAAGCCGTCCGACACCTACCCCGAGCTCGTGCCGGCGCTGTTCCTCGCACCCGACAACACCGCGTCGTTCGGCATGTTCGATCCGGTCGAGCTCGCGAAGCACGGCAAGCCGCAGGTCCGCGAGGACGGCGTCAGCGAGGTCCGCATCAAGCTCGCGCAGGGCAGCGGCCGCGGCGAGCACGAGAGCGGCGAGGGCGGCGGCAGCGACCCGTCGAAGATGAAGATCGCGGTCAAGACGCCGAAGGGCGAGTCGGTGCTCGAGGGCACGAAGCTGCTCGCGATCCAGCGCACGGGCATGCCCGGCGACGCGTCGAACGAGCCGCGCGGCTGGCCGCTCAAGACGATCCTCGGCGCCGTGGGCATCGCGAAGTTCGAGAAGCTCGTGCTCACCGATGCATCCGGGCTGTCGCTGACGCTCGACCGCAAGGACTTCGACGACAAGACGTCGATCCCCTACGTCAAGCTCAACCGGCAGGGCGCGCTGCGCGTCGTCGTGTTCAAGAAGCACGGCGAGGGCTGGCAGCGCTCGGGCGATCTGCGCGGGCTCGACTCGATCGAGGTGCTCAAGTAGCCGGCACGCGCTGCTTCGGCGCGGTCGCGACCATGCCGGCGAGGTCGTCGATCGGCGGCGGATCCTGATCGAGCAGCCGGTGGAACGCGCGCACGAGCAGCACGTCGCCGATCGCGCGGTTGACGAGCAGCTGGCGCTCGAGCACGTCGACGTCCTTGTCAGCACCGAACAGCTTCGCGACGCGCTTGCCGCCGAGCGCCGCGAGCGACGCCGCGGTGCCGTCGAACGGCCGGCCGAGCCCGGCCTCGGGATCCCACGACACGCTCGTCGAGCCGACGTGCTCGTAGCCGATCAGCGCGCCCCGCTCGAACCAGGCGACGGTGCCGGTCGCGAGCCCGGGACCGCCGTGCGCGCACAACGTCGGCGCGCCGAGCCCCGAGAGCTCCTCCTCGAGCACGACGAGCTCGCCGCTCGGGAACAGCGCCTCCTCGTTGATCTCGCTCCAGTCGGCGAGCACCTCGGGCCAGCGGGGCGCGCGCCGCGCGTGCGCACCGTCGACGCCGATCACCGCGATCTCGCGCGGCGGCTTGTTGCGGCCGTGCGCCGCGGCAAACGCGAGCTGCGCGACCTGCGCCTCGCCCGCACTCCACGCGCGGCCGACGGCCGCCGCGAGCACGTCGATGTTCTCGGTCCGGATCGCCACCCAGGCAAACATGGGGTCGAGCATAACCGTTGCCTCGTGCATGGTGTGATGCCGTTCGCACGGCGCGGACAACGCGGCACGCGCGGGCGCGGTCTTGCCAGCATGTCGTCACGCTTCGCCCTCGCCTGCCTGCTCGCCGCCTGCAGCCACCCGCACGACGTCACCGCGGTGTACGCGCCCGCCACGCCCGGCGCCGGCGCGGTGGACGTCGTCCTCAACAGCCCGTCGGGCTCGCTGACCGTCACGGTCGGCGAGCAGCTCGTGATCGATCGCAAGTTCTCGCGGCACGCGCACATCGACGGCGTGCCGGCCGGGCCGGCGCACGTGCGCGTCGCGACCGGC
>JBLMXA010000700.1:0-9313 GCA_050257515.1 Acidobacteriota bacterium
GATCGCGATCGCGCGCGAGCAGTACAAGTTCTCCTGCGCGCACATGACCGTGTTCGCGGACGGCAGCAAGGAGCGGCTGCACGGCCACAACTACACGATCGCGATCGAGCTCGAGGTCGAGGCGATCGAGCTCGCCGCGATGGTGCCGTTCGCGCCGATCAAGGCGGCGCTCGGCGAGCTGTGCGCGGCGTGGAAGGAGCGCGTGCTGCTCGCGGCGAAGAACCCGTTCTTCGAGATCGTGCGCGACGACGACGAGCTCGAGCTCAAGCTGTGCGGCGAGCGCTACGTGATGCCACGGCAGGACGCGCTGCTGCTCCCGATCGACAACATCTCGGTCGAGGCGCTCGCGGCCCACGTCGCCGAGCTGCTGAGGGCTCGCATCGCGCTGCCCGGCGTGATCTCGCTCGCGGTCACCGTCGAGGAGAGCCCGGGACAGGGCGCGCGCTGCGAGCTGGCGTTAAGATAGTGGGGATGCGCAGGGGGCTCGTCATCGCCGCGCTCGTCGCGAGCGGCGGCTGCGACTCGATCCTGCGGCTCGATCCGATCAAGCCGGTGCCGCAGCAGGTCGCGTATCGCAAGCCGATCACGATCACGAACCGCGGCGCGATGCTCGCGGACGAGCCGGTCAGCATCACGACGGTGCACGACCTGGATCTCGTGGCGCACGCGCAAGCCGACGGCAGCGACCTCGCGTTCGACGACGGCACGAACCCGCTGCCGTACGAGCTCGTCGCCTACGACGCCGGCACGCTCGACGCGTGGGTGCGCGTCCCGGCGCTCCCGATGGGCGCGACCACGATCTACCTGACCTACGGCGGCGCCGCGGCGACGCGTGACCCCACCGCGGCATGGCCCGACGCCTACGTCGGCGTGTGGCACCAGTCCGGCAGCGACGCGACGTCGACCGACACCACGAGCCATCGCCACGATCTGGCGGCCCAGGGCACCGGCGTTCCGGCGCCCGCGGCCGGCATCGCCGGCGACGCGCGCGAGTTCGCGGACCAGCAGATGTGCGGTGCCGACAACGACGGCAGCCTCGAGTTCGTCGACACCGACTCGTTCACGTACTCGCTGTGGGTCAACCTCGACGGGGTCGGCAGCCAGTTCAACATCTCGTTCTGCAAGGGCGGCACGAACGCGATGACGGCCGGATACGAGCTCCAGATGCCGAACGGCTCGTGGACCGCGGAGATCTCCGACGGCGCGAACACGGTGCGTGCGTTCCCGGCGCAGTCGCAGCAGCTGAACCAGTGGATCCAGGTCGTGATCGAGGTCGATCGCGCCGGCCGGGAGCTGCGCGGGTATCGCGACGGCAGCGCCGTCACCGCGACGGCGATTCCGATGGCGTACGGCTCGCTCGCGGGGGACGCGCCGATGTGTCTCGGCGGCGAGCCCAACGGCAACTACCCGATCCAGGGCCGGATCGACGAGGCGCGCGTCATGCGCGGCCTGCTGTCGGTCGACCAGATCGTGTTCGAGCACGCGAACCTCGCCGCGCGGGACAGCGTGATCGCGATCGGTCCCGAGGAGCCGGTCGTCGCGAGCCCTTAGTTCGGCTCGCTCGACACGAGCCGGAACCACAGCGACCGCGGCGTACCGCAGTAGCGGCACTTGACGTCGACGCGGCGCAGCCCGTTCGCGGGCCGCACGTGTTCCTCGATGCGGTAATCGCCGAGGTCGCACGTCGGGCACACGAGCGCGGCCGTGCGCACCTCGACGACGGCTGCCGAGTCGACCTTGATCGGCCGCTCGGGCGTGCCCCCGGGAGACAGCCTGGCGAGACGTTCGCGTGCGGTCACGCGATCAGCGTAGGCCGTGCGCTTGCGGCGCGCACCTCGCCGAGCGGGCAGGGCTTACCTCCGCAGCGCGACGCGCGCGAGCGCGAGGCACGCGATCGCGTTCGCGACCAGCCAGATCGACGCCAGGCCGAACGCGTGTGGCACGTAATGCACCGCCGTCATCGGCACGACCGCGAAGAACGCGAGGTGCGCGGCAACGCCGACCGCGACGCCCGCGAGGACGCCACGCAGCCTCGGCACGCTGTAGCCGACCGCGAGCAGCGCGAGCGGCACGAGCGCGCTGAAGAACAGCGCGTTGCCATGGCCCGACACGCCGAGGATCGACATGTCCCACGACGGCAGGCCGTGCGTGAGCGCGTGGACGACCGGCAGCGACGACAGCGACGGCGCGAGGTACGGCAGGAAGAACAGGCCCGACGCGCCGACGAGCACGCCGCCGAGGTAGCTCGCGCC
Organism: Acidobacteriota bacterium; assembly: GCA_050257515.1. GTDB lineage: Bacteria > Myxococcota_A > Polyangia > Haliangiales > Haliangiaceae > JABFXX01. Next base: position 2,253 of record JBLMXA010000700.1, read on the forward strand.
GACCTTGACGCCGAGGCCCTTCTTCCGCGCACCGGCGACGACCGCGCCCGCCATCAACAGGCCCAGGGCGAGCTGCCAGCCGCCGGTCGCCGCGCGCGCCTTGAGGATCGCGGCCGGCGCGTCGATGATCCCCGCGCCGTACTTGTCCGCGGTGTACTTCTGATCGTGCGGCTTGCGCGCGGTGTCCTTGAGGATCTGCTCGACCTCGTCGGGATTCGTCACGCCTTCACCGACGACGAGCGCGGCCACGCCGGCGACGTGCGGCGACGCCATCGACGTGCCCATGAACGCGAAGTAGCCGTCCTTCGTCGGATCGCCGATGACGATCGTGTTCTGCAGGATGCCGCCATCGGGATTGTTGCGCGAGCGGCCGTCCTCGCCGACGACATTGCCGCCCGGCGCCGCGATGTCGACGTCCTTGCCGTAGTTCGTGTAGAACGTCGTCGCCTCGTTCTGCTGCGTCGCGCTGACCGCGATCGCGCCGGGGTACGCGGCGGGATAGCCGACCTTGCCCTTGCTCTCGTTGCCGGCGGCGCACACGACGACCACGCCCTTGGCGTGCGCGTACTCGACCGCCTTCTTCAGCACGCGCGACGGGAACGCGCCGCCGAGCGACATGTTGATGACCTTCGCGCCGTGATCGGCGGCGTAGCGGATCGCGTCGGCGATGCCGGCGACCGAGCCCGAGCCGTTCGCGGAGAGCACCTTGAGCGGCATGATCTTGACGTCGAGCGCGACGCCCGCGACGCCGATGCCGTTGTTCGTCATCTGCGCGATCGTGCCAGTGACGTGCGAGCCGTGCCCGTGATCGTCATCGGCGTGCTTCGTGTTCTTCACGAAGTCGTACGGATCGACGAACGTCAGGCCCGCGAGATCGGGCAGCACGTGGAACTTGCCGTAGGTCTCGTAGCCGACGCCGGTGTCGAGCACCGCGACGACGACGCCGTTGCCCTGCGCGAGCTTCCACGCGTCGGGCATGCCGATCTGCCGGAAGTTCCACTGCTTGTTGTAGAGCGGGTCGTTCGGGAAGCCGGGGCTCTTCGCATCGACCGGCGCGTCGACCCGCATGTCCTCGCCCTCGAACAGCTGCATCGTCGAGTCGGGCTCGGCGATCTCGACCTCGGGGCGCTTCGCGAGGGCATCGATGATCGCGTCCTCGCGCGCCGGATCGACGTGCGCGCGGAAGAGCTTGGTCGCGGCCGCCTCGCCGCTGTTGTCGACCGGAACGAGCTGGATCTGCAGGTCCTTCTCGATCGCGGCGATCTGGTCCGGCGTCGCGTCGTCCTTCAGATCGACGAGCACGTCGTCGCGATCGATGGCCTGCGCCGCGTCATCGGCGTCGACCTGCGCGACCTTCTCGGTGCTACCGGGGCGGAAATACCACCAGAGCACCACGATCGCGAGGATCACGAACAGCCACAGCCACCGTCCCGCGCCCGCGCGCTTGGGTTGTTGCTCGTCCATGGAGACAAGTATACGGCCTAAATCAAGATTCGCTCGTCTGCGGGAGTTTCGTCCTCGCCGAGCAAGAGCTGGTTGTCGATCTCGCGCTCTTCCGCCAACGCTTCGAGATAGCTCTTGATTTCTGGCACACCGGCGACGATCCGCGTCACGTACTCGCGAGCTAAGAAAAGTACCGTCGCCGGGCGAGGCGCGGTCACCGTCGCCGCGGTGCGCGCGTTGTGGACGATCGACATCTCGCCGAACACGTCTCCGGTCTTGAGGGTGCCGAGCGGCACGACGGTGCCGTCGGCGGCGCGACGCGACACGTCGAGGTCGCCCGACAGCACGACGAACAGGCCGCGACCCTCCTCGCCCTCCTGGATCACGACGGTGCCGGGCGCGACGTCGTGGCTCGTGAACCGCCGCAGCAGATCGCGCTGCTGCATCCGCGTGAACGGCTTGAACAGCGGGCTCGTCGCCATCAGGTTGCCGAGCAGACGCTCGCGCGTGAACCCGTGCAGCGCCTCGGCGACCTGCGCGAGCTCGTCGGCGAGCGCGGCGAGCGACGTGCGGCCGACCTCGAGCACGTCGCAGTCGGTGACGCAGCCGACGCTCGCCGACCGCGGCTGCGCCGACAGCAGCGCCATCTCGCCGAACACCGCGTTCTCGCCGAGCTGCGCCAGCTCGGTCTGGCGGCCGAGCCCGTCGGTCGCGAACACGCGGAGCTGGCCGCCGGCGACGAAGAAGAACGAGTTGCCCGCCTCGCCCTCGCGGATCACCATCGCGCCGACCGGCAGGCGGCGCAGCAGCAGCGTGCCGAGCACGCGGCGGAACGCGGCCTCCGACAGCGACGACAGCAGCGGGATCGGGTGCAGCGACTCGGGGAACTCCTTGAACGCGTCGGTCGCGTGCTCGGCGCGCGCGAGCGCGACGGCGACCGCGTCGGGGGGCGCGGGCAGGCGGACATCGGGCACCTCGAGCGGGATCGTCTCGGCGGGCAGCGCGATGCGCGCCGCGACCTTGCCGAGCCGGTCGCTCTCGCTGCCGTACGTGACGACCAGCGACGCGAGCACGTCGGCCGGATCGGCGCCATGCGCCTCGAGCACGCGCGCGCACACGACCGCGGCGAACGGATGGCCGGCCTTGATGCAGTACCAGGCGACCGCTCGATACACGTTCGCTGCTCGCGCGTCGCCCATCGCGAGCGCGCAGTCGGCGACGCGGATTCGCGCGTCGTAATCGAGCGGCGCGGCGGCGACGACGGCGTCGTACAGGCGGAGCGCCGCGAGGTGCTGACCCTGCGCGAACAGCGTCGACGCGCTGCGCTTGACATCCCCCAGGCTGACCATGCGCGGCGAGCGTAATGTATAGTGGCCACCTTCGACGGGGGTTTCGTGAAGAAATGCACTAGCTGCACCAAGGACCTGCCCGAGGCCGCGCTGCACTGCGTGTTCTGCGGTGCCAAGCAGCCCCCCGCGCCGGCCGTGCCGGCGAGCGCGATGGCGAAGACCGCGTTCGGCTACTCCGCGAACGAGGTGATGGATCAGCTGCGCGGGCCGGGCTCGCCGCAGCAGGGCGGATACCAGCCGCCGCGGCAGAACCCTCCGTCGCAGCCGCCGCCGAGCTACCAGCCGCAGCCCGCGGCCGCGAGCGCGAAGACCGTGATGGTGTCGCCGGGGGGCGCGCCGCCTCCGCAGCAGCAGACGTACGTGCCGCCGCAGCAGCAGGGCTACCAGCAGGGCTACCCGCAGCCCTACCCGCCGCAGGGGCAGGGCTATCACGGAGGGCCCGTTCAGGGCGGCATGGGGATCAACGCGCCGAACCCGCACACGCCGCCGCCGCTCGCGCCGATGCACGGCACGCCGCCGTACCTCGCCGGCCCGCAGGCGCGGATGAGCGCGCGGCCGGTCGAGCCGTGGCGCGACAGCCTGAAGCTCGTGATGTTCGTGTGGGGCGCGGTGATGCTCGCCGCGTTCGTCGCGCCGAAGGCGACCGACCCAGACCTCGTGTTCCAGTGGAAAGGCCTCGGCGACCTGCCCGCCAAGGCGATGGTGATGACGCTGCTCTATCCGGCGATCGGGTTGCTCTCGATCGTGTTCGCCGCGGTGCCGCTCGCGACGATCGTGCGCGGCGCGGTCGCCGCGGTGCTGGCGCTCGCCGGCGTGATCGTGCCGTTCGTGATGGCGGAGAACTTCGACTGGCAGCTCATCGTCGGTCTCGCGGTGTTCTTCACGCTGATCCCCGGCCTGCTGCTGCGCAACGAGTACACCGACTCGCTGCTCGCGCGCGTGCTCGTCACGATCGGCGTGATCTGTATCCTGCTGCCGTACCTCGTCCCGCACAACGGCGACATCAAGCTGGTGCAGGACTTCAAGGCGCTGCTCGACGCGCCGGGCAAGGCGAAGTTCGTCCCGATCACCGACGTCGGCCTGATCCTGCTCGCCGTGATGTCGCTGCTCGCGTGGATGCCGGCGCCGGCGACCGGCGGCGCGAAGATCTTCGCGTGGATGATCATCCTGTGGCTGACGCTCGTGACGATGCTCGGCACGATGCTGGTGATGGCTCCGGAGATCGGGAAGCTGTTCAAGGAGCCGGCGGCGCTCGTCGAGTGGGGAACACTCGCGGCGCTGATGGCGTTGTCGGGGTACGGTCTCGCGACCGTGATCGGCAAGCAGCTGGAGTGACGTGACGTACCGCCGTGAAGTGATCGTCGGCCATACCGTGCTCGGTCGACCGATCGAGGCCGTTCACTTCCTGCCGCCCGACTACGCGAAGCCGAGACCGCCCGCGATCGTGTTCGCCGCGATCCACGGCGACGAGCCGGTGACCCAGCTGATGGCCGAGCGGCTCGCGGACGAGCTCGTCGAGCGGCCGCCCGGGCGCGACACGTGGATCGTGCCGGTGCTCAACATCGATGGCCTGCTCGCCGGCACGCGCAACAACGCGAACGACGTCGATCTCAACCGCAACTTCGCGTCGGCGAGCTGGGGCAGCGAGCGACGCCCCGGCTACAACCCCGGCGCCGCCGCCGAGGATCAGCCCGAGACGCGCGCGCTCGTCGAGCTGATCGAGCGCGTGCAGCCCGGCCGGCTCGTCGCGCTGCACGCCGGCTATCGCATGGTCAACTGGGACGGCGCCGGCGCGCAGCTCGCGAGCGACATGGCGGAGCGCTGCGGCTACCCCGCGACGTCCGACATGGGCTACCCGTGCCCGGGCTCGTTCGGCACCAAGTACGGCGTCGAGCGCGGGCTCGAGGTCGTCACGCTCGAGTCGCCGTACCTCGTCGTCGACGAGCGAGGGTGGACCGAGTGCCGCAGCGCGCTGCGCTGGTGCGTCGATCTGCCCGAGTAGCCGCTCAGGGATCGGCGATCGCCGCGAGCTGCAGGCGGTAGGAGCCGTCCGCGTCGCAGTTCTTGACCGTCTTGCCGTCTCGGGTGACGACGACGAGCGCGCCGGGCACGAATGCGTAGTCGAACCCGCGGCTGTCGATCTTCACCTGCTTCGACTTCTTGCCCTTCGTGAACGTCAGCGTGTCGAACACGAGCTTGCGGCCGTCGGGCGCGACCAGCTCCTTCTTGCTGTCGTCCACGGTCACGCCGGCGGCCTCGAAGCCGAGCGTCGCGAGCAGCTCGTCGGCGACCTTGCGCCTCGGCACCGCGGCGGCGGCCTCCTTCGCCGCGCACTTCTTGTCGGCCGGCGGCGGATCGGCGTCGCCGGCCATCGCCTTCTCCATGTCGACCGCGCACGTCGACTCGGTCGGCAGGGTCAGCAGCTCCTTGCCGGTCTTGAGATCGACGATCACGAGCTGGAAGTCGCCGCTGCCGTCGGGAATCCCGTCGTACATGTTGTACTCGAGCTCGGTCGCGGCGAGCCCGAGCGGGCTGTACAGGATGCGCGCGGCGGGCAGCCGCGCGAGCTTCGACCTCGCGCGGCCGCGCCTGGGCGCGGCGAGGAGCTTCGTCGACGGGCGACCGCGCAACGCCTTCAGATCGGAGTCGACCTGCAGCCGCCACGCGAACCACGGCAGGTTGTTCGGCGCGTACGTCGCGAGCGTGTGGTCGGCGTCGGCGAGCTTGCCCGCCATCGCCTGCGCGGACAGCAGGTTCGTCGCGTACAGCGCGGTGGCCGGATCGAGCTTCGCCGCCGCCGCGAAGTGCGGGATCGCGTCGGCGTACTTCTTCTTGAGGTGCGCGCGCATGCCGGCGAGGTTCTCGAGCTGCGCCTGGATCGGCGCGAGCGGATAGTCGAGCGGGCCATCGTCGATGCTGCCGAACATGCCGCTGCAGAACGTCGCGGCGATCTCGAGCTGCTTGCCGTCGGCGGACAGCGCGACGCTGCCGAGCTTGTCGACGTCGTGATCGCTGAGCGCGACCGACTCGCCGCCGGCGCTCGCGGTGAGGTGCTTGTGGACGACCCCGATCTCGAGGCCGGCGGGCAGCGGCTTCGCACCCGCGAGCACCGGCACGGCGACGATCAGGAGCGCGAGCCTCATCGCCCGCGATCTTGCCATATCATCGTGCGATGAGGTCGGCAGACTCGCTCGTCGGCAGATCGCTCGCGGGGCGCTACGACGTGCTCGAGCTGCTCGGCGAGGGCGGCATGGGCGCGGTGTATCGCGTGCTCGATCGCGAGCTCGACGAGGTCGTCGCGCTCAAGGTGATCCGCGACGAGCTCGCGAGCTCGAGCGAGATCGTCGAGCGGTTTCGCAACGAGGTGAAGCTCGCGCGGCGGGTGACCCACACGAACGTCGCGCGCACGTTCGAGCTCGGCCACGCCGGCGGCGTCATGTTCTGCACGATGGAGCTCGTCGATGGCGAGCCGCTGTCGCACATCCTCCAGCGGCGCGGGCGGCTGCCGCTCGAGGAGGCGATCGCGATCGCGTGCGCGCTGTGCGACGGCCTCGCCGCCGCGCACGCGGTCGACGTCGTCCATCGCGACATCAAGCCCGACAACGTGCTGATCGCGAGCCACGGCCGCGTCGTGCTCACCGATTTCGGCATCGCGACCGCCGGCATCGCGCGCGGCGAGACGTCGGGCACGCCGCAGTACATGGCGCCCGAGCAGGCGCGTGGCGAGCCGCCGTCGCCGGAGGCCGACATCTACGCGGTCGGCGTGATGCTCTACGAGATGGTGACCGGGATGCGCGCGTTCTCGGGCTCGCTCGCCGAGATCGTCGCCGCGAAGCAGTCGCTGCCGCACCTCGTGCCGACGAGCGATCACGTGCCCGCGGCGCTGGCCGACGTGATCGTGCGTGCGACCGCGCGGGAGCCCGCGCAGCGGATCGCGACGGCCGTCGCGCTGCGCGCCGCGCTCGCACCGTGGATCGAGGAGCGCGCCCCGGAGACCGCGTCGGTCGTCCCGGTCGGCGATCCCGAGCTGCCGGTCGTGATCGTGCGCGCGCCGCGCGGCGACTCGCCACGCCAGTTCATCGCCGAGGCGGTGCACGCCGAGCTGCTGCAGTGCCTCTCGGCGACGCCGCGGCTGCGCGTGCTGACCCACGGCGAGGCCGGCCGGCGAGCCGTCGTCGTCGACCTCGCCGCGGGCGAGGATCTGCGCGTCACGCTGGCGGCGGGCGATCGCGAGCCGCTCGCGATCGGGCTGCCGCTCGACGTCTCGGG
>JBLMXA010000701.1:0-7614 GCA_050257515.1 Acidobacteriota bacterium
GCCCGGGACGAACGCGGGATGCGGCGCGAACGCGGGCGGCGGCGGCGGCGCGGTCGGGCGCATCGCCGCGTCGGCGGGCTTCGTCACGAGCGGCGTCGTCAGCCCGGCGCCAAACACCTCGCTGCCGCTGTGACGGCCGCGCGAGGTGTCCTGCTCGCGGTCGCGGCGCTCGCCGCGTGCGGCGGCTCGCCCGCGCCGCCTCCTGCACCGCCCGCGGCGCGGCCGGCACCGCCGGCATCGCCGCCGCCGAAGCCGGCACCGCCGGCCAACGGGATCTCGCTGAAGGTGACGCCCCCCGACGCGGTCGTCTCGATCGACGACGAGCCGCCGCAGCCGGCATCGGCGCTGCCCGAGATCGTCGCGCTCAAGCCCGGCATCCACCAGCTCGTGATCACGAAGGACGGCTACAAGGCGTACCGCGTCGAGTTCTCGATCGTATCGGGCAAGACCGAGACCTTCGGCGTGCAGCTCGAGCCGGCACGGCCCTAACCTTAGAACCGGGTGGGGCGCGAGTCCCCGAGCTGGTCCCACCGGGAGACACCTGGAAGCCCGCTCGCGATCACCGCGGCTCGCGCGACGTGCACGGCGCTGCACGATGCGTGTAGCGCGTTGTGCAGATCCGTCGAGGCACCGATCTTGCTGCGGTGTCTCGGCCATGAAGTGCCTCGTGGTGTGCTCGGCTCTGCTGGTCGCGTGCGGCGAGGCGGCGCCGCCCGACGTCGGCTACGTCGATCCGTTCGCGACGCCGGTGCTCGTCGCGCATGACCTGTCGCGTCCACTGCGCGAGATCACGCCGGTCCCGGTGCGCGCGGTCGCCGAGCGCGACGACGAGCGCCACGGCAAGATCTTCCGCGCGGCGACGCCGGACTTCGTCGATCCGGTCGCGCAGACGCAGCCCGCCGCGGCGACCGCCCCCGCGCCGCTGCAGAGCTTCGACGGCATCGGCGCCGGGTTCGTCGGGCCCGCGGGCGCGTTCACCGTCGAGGCCGATCCTCCCGACACCAACGGCGACGTCGGACCGAACCACTACGTCGAGACCGTCAACATCTCGTTCGCGGTGCTCTCGAAGACCGGCCAGCCGCTCTACGGTCCGGCCGCGATCAACACGATCTGGTCGGGGTTCGGCGGCGTGTGCGAGACGTCGAACGACGGCGATCCGCTCGTCAAGTACGACTCCGCCGCGGATCGCTGGGTGATCTCGCAGTTCGCGGTGACGTCGACGCAGATGGAGTGCATCGCGGTGTCGGCGACCGGCGATCCGATGGGCGCCTGGCACCGCTACGCGTTCAGCTACAACGTCAGCATCGACTACCCGAAGATGGGCATCTGGCCCGACGCGTACTACTTCACGCAGAACACCGACACCGGCACGACGCTGTGCGCGTTCGAGCGCAGCGCGATGCTCGCCGGCGGCACCGCGCGCTCGCAGTGCTTCACGACCAGCCTGCAGGGCATGATGCCGGCCGACATCTCGGGCCACACGCAGCCCGCGGCCGGCGAGCCCGAGTACGTGCTCGCGCTCGACGGCGCCGACCTCGGGCTGTGGAAGCTCGCGATCGACTGGACGACGACGGCGAATTCGAAGCTGACCGGACCGACGCGCCTGCCGGTCGCCGCGTTCTCGCAGCCGACGTCGATCAGCCAGCCGGGCACGACGACGACGCTCGACGCGATCAGCGAGCAGCTGATGTACGGCGTCGCCTGGCGCAAGTTCGCCGATCACGAGTCGCTGGTCGCGAGCCACACCGTCAGCTCGGGCGGCCGCATCGGCGTGCGCTGGTACGAGCTGCGCGATCCGGGCGGCACGCCGACCGTCTACGACCAGGGCACGTACGTCCCCGACACCGCGCAGCGCTGGATGGGCTCGATCAACATCGACAACGCCGGCGACATCGCGATCGGGTTCACGGTCGCCGGCACGCAGAAGCCGTCGATCCACTACGCCGCCCGCACCGCGTCCGATGCGATGGGCATGATGGGCGTCGGCGAGACCGCGATCATGGCCGGCGGCGGCGTGAAGACCGACACGACGAACCCGTCGCGCTGGGGCGACTACAGCACGATGAGCGTCGATCCGGCCGACGACTGCACGTTCTGGTACGCGCAGGAGTACCTCGCGACGAGCGGCTCGGACTGGCACACGCGGATCGCGTCGTTCGCGCTGCCCGGCTGCACGCCGTCCAGCGGCGGCGGATCGGGATCGGGATCCGGATCGGATACGGGCTCGGGCTCGGGCTCGGGCTCGGGCTCGGGCTCGGGCGGAGACGGAGGCGCGACGCACGCCGGCTGCTCCACCACGGGCGGCGGCACCGGCTGGCTGCTCGCGCTGGCCGTGCTCGTCAGTACGCGAAGGTCGCGATCAGGTAACCGACGAGCGCGAGCACGCTAGCGAGCGCGACGTGATCTCCGACATAGGCGCGCTGCTCGCGCGCGACGATCGCCTGTAGGCGGGTCCAGCAGGTCATGGCGTCCTCCTAACCGGTGTGATGTCCTTTGACGGTTATATATATGGGGCTTGCGTCCTAACCTGTCAATGGCTATTTACTGGTTATGGAGAAAGCGAGCGATCTCGAGCTGGTCGGCGGCCGGCTGTGCCTCGACTTCGCGAACACCATCGGCAACTACCTCGCCGAGCCCCGCGAGGAGCGGCTGACCGACTACGGCGAGCTCGTCGCGTGGTGCCGCCACGCCGGGATCGTCGACGACGGCGAGGCGCGTCAGCTCGCCCGGGTCGCGGCCAGGCAGCCGGCGGACGCCGAGGCCGCGGTCGCGCGCGCCCGCGAGCTCCGCGACGCGATCTTCGACACGTTCTTCGCGATCGCGAACGACCGGCGGCCGCCGCCGCGCGCGATCGACCTGCTGAACGCCAGCCTCGGCGAGGCGCTCGGCGCCCAGCAGCTCGTGCGCGACGGCGACGGCTGGGCGCTCCGCTGCGCGGCGGACACGCAGCTCGACTCGCCGCTGCGCCCGATCGCGCGCTCGGCGGCGGAGCTGCTGGTCGACCGCGCGCGGCACGAGCGCCTCCGCGTGTGCGGCGGCGCCGAGCACGACTGCACGTGGCTGTTCGTCGACGAATCGAAGAACGGCAAGCGGCGGTGGTGCTCGATGCGCGACTGCGGCAACCGCGCGAAGGCGCGGCGCCACTACGAGCGCACGCACTCCGTCTAGATGCCGGTCACGTAGCGGCGCGTCCGTTGGTCGTGCTCGTACTCGTGCTCGTACTCGTGCTCGGCTGTTCGAGCAGCGATTCGGAGGCAAACCCGCGATGCCTGGGTGATCGACGCCCAGCTGTCCGGTTCGCGGCCCGGATCGAGTACGAGCACGAGTACGAGTACGAGTACGACCGGTTCCGCTAAGTGACCGACATTGCGTCTAGGCGGTCAGCCCCGGCGCGGCGCCCAGGCCGGGGACCGAGCTCGCGGACGGCTCGCCGGCGATCGGCGTGCCGGCCTCGGTCGCGTAGCCCGCGACGCCCATCTCGGGGATGTCGAGGCCCGCGACCTCGTCCTCCTCGGACACGCGGTTGCCGACGAGCTTGCCGATCAGCTTGAGCGCGATCCACGTGACCGGCGCGACCCACAGGATGTTCGCCGCGACGCCGATGCACGATGCCGCGAACTGGCCGGCATCGCCGTAGAACAGGCCGGTGACCGCGCCCTGCACGCCGTTGGTGCCGTCGCCGTACGTGCCGTTCGCGAACAGGCCGAGCGCGAGGATGCCCCACGCGCCGTTGACGCCGTGAACCGCGACCGCGCCGACCGGGTCGTCGATCTTGAGCCCGCGCTCGACGAACAGCACCGCGTAGATGACGAGCACGCCGGCGATCGCACCGATCAGGATCGCGGCCCACGACGACACGAACGCGCACGGCGCCGTGATCGCGACGAGGCCGGCGAGCATGCCGTTGCACATCATCGAGATGTCGGGCTTGCCGAACCGCACCTTCGTCACGAGGTACGACGCGAACGCGCCCGACGCCGAGGCCAGCATCGTGTTGACGGCGATCACCGCGATCCGGACGTCCATGCCCGACAGCGTCGAGCCCGCGTTGAAGCCGAACCAGCCGAACGCGAGGATGAACGTGCCGAGCACGACCATCGAGATGTTGTGCGCCGGGATCGGTTTCGGCGTGCCGTCGGCGGCGAACTTGCCGCGACGCGCGCCGAGCAGCTTCGCGCCGACGAACGCCGCGACGCCTCCGGTCATGTGGACGACGGAGCTACCCGCGAAGTCGACATGGCCGTGGCCGAGCCCGAAGTTCGCGCCGAGCGTCGACAGCCAGCCGCCGCCCCACGTCCAGTTCGCGAACAGCGGGTAGATGATCGTCGAGATCACGAAGCTGAACAGCACGAACGACGTGAACTTCCAGCGCTCCGCCATCGCGCCCGTCGGGATCGTCGCGGTGGTGTCCATGAACACCATCTGGAACAGGAACATCGCGGCGACCGGTCCGGTGAACGCGGCGGTCGGCAGGAAGAAGCCCTTCAGGCCGAACAGGCCGAGCGCGTGGCCGCCGAAGTGGACGACGAATTCGTGGTCGAGCGTCGCGTCGCCGCCGAAGCTGCCGAGCGCGCCGACGCCGCCCATCTGCAGCGCGAACCCGACCGCCCAGAACCCGAGGATGCCGATCGCATAGACCGTGAAGTTCATCGCCATCGTGTGCGCGACGTTCTTCGCGCGGACCAGGCCGGTCTCGACGAGCGCGAAGCCCGCTTGCATGAACATCACGAGGAAGCCCGCGACGAGCGTCCACATGATGTTCGTGGCGGCCTGGGTGTCGCCGAGCTGCTTGGCGACGTCGGTCAGGGTCGGATCCGGCATGGTGTTCTCCTTTGCTGCTGCACGTTAGGGGGACGGTGATTTCGCGAATGTTTCGTGGCCGCGAGATCGCGGTAACTCGCGAGCCAGAACCCAGCTCACGAGCGGTGGCGTGACGAGCGTCGTGACGAGCACGACGATGATGACGGCGGAGAAGATCGCGTCGTCGATCACGGGGTGACCGCCGAGCGTCAGGTGGCGGCCGGCATCGGCGACGATCAGGCCGACCTCGCCGCGCGGGATCATGCCGATGCCGACGGCGAGCCGATCGACGCGGCGATCGAGCACGCCGAACCCGCAGAGCTGCTTGCCGATCACCGCGGCGGCGCACAGCGCGGCCGCGAGCACGAGCACGTCGGCGTGCGCGAGCGCGCGCAGATCGAAGCCCAGGCCCATGCGCACGAAGAACAGCGGCACGAAGATCGTCGACAGCGGCCGCAGCTCGTCTTCGAGGCGGCGCGGGCTGCGCTCGCCGAAGTCGCGGAAGTGCACCTCGTCGAGCACGAGCCCGGCGGCGAACGCACCGACGATCGGTGCCAGGCCGGCCGCGTCTGCCGCCCACGCCATCGCGAAGCAGATCGCGAGCGCGGTGATCAGCAGCATGCCGTGGACGCGCAGGAACGACGCGATCCGGAACAGGCGCGGCGCGACGCGGCCGCCGATCACGATCGCACCGCACAGAAAGCCCGCCGCCTCGAGCACGATCCGCGCGAGCTGCCAGCCGCCGAGCCCGTCGCCACCAGCCGCGGCGACGACGATGCCCTGCACGATCGCGAGCACGACGAGGCCGATCACGTCGTCGATCACGGCGGCGCCGAGCACGATCCGCGCCTCCGTGCGCTCGACCGCGCCGAGGTCCTTGTAGACGCGAGCGGTGATCCCGACGGAGGTCGCGGCGAGCGTCGCCGCGACGAACAGCACCGCGGGCACCGCGAGGTCCGCGCGCAGCCAGTGCAGCACGATGCACGCGAGCCCCATCGGCGCGACGACGCCGAGCGCGGCGACGCGAAAGGCCGAGCCGCCGACGCGCAGCATCGCCGGCACGTTGCAGGCGAGCCCGACCTCGAACAGCAGCAGCACCACGCCGATGCCTGCCAGTGCGTCGAACGCCGGCTGGCCGCGCAGGCCCTCGGCGATGTCGATGCCGGCGAGCGGCAGGTTGCCGAGCACGACGCCGACGAGCAGCTCGCCGATCACGGCGGGCTGGCCGAAGCGCTCGCACAGCTCGCCGGCCGCCTTCGCGGCGACGAGCATCACCGCGAGACCCGCGAGCAACGTGCCGAGCGAGCCGGTCACGTCAGAACGCCGCGACCGCGCCGAGCGTGAACGTCACCTGATCGGCGGACGACATCGCCATGCCGGCCTTGTCGGTGAACGGCGTGAACGTTCCGAACCCGTGATCGACGCGTGCCTCGCCGCGCAGGAGCAGGCCGTTCGCGGGCGCGTACGAGAACGTGCCGGTCGCCTCGCCGATGTTGCCCTTCATCGCCAGCGGGATGCCGAGCGTCGGCGAGTCGTTGTCGTGGAACAGCTCGAGGCGAGCCGACAGCGCGCTCTTGTCGCTGGCGTGCCAGCGCGCGTACGCGGCGACACCGCCGAGGAGCTTGTCGCTCGGCAGCGTCGCGTCGTAGGCGATGTCCGAGTTCGCGCCGAGGTCGAGCTCGGGGATCGGCGTGTACGTCGCGATGGTGTCGAACAGGTACACCGCCTCGTCGAACCGGGTCAGCCCGCCCAGGTTGCCGGGCAGCTCGTTGAACGCGCTGAAGTTCTGCGTCAGCGTCAGCGTCGAGGTCGGCTTGTAGATGACCTGGAAGCCGGGGCTCTTGAACGCGTTGCCCTCGAACGTGTTGTTGAGGCCGTTGACGACGAACAGCGTCGCCTCGATCTGGTCGTTCGCGACCCAGTCGATCGCGAGGCCGGTCTCGGTGTACGGGATCGCGAACGAGAACAGCAGCGAGTGGGTGTAGTTCCAGTTCGCCTGCGACTCGATCACCTCCATGCCGTGGTGGGTGACCATCTTGCCGGCCTTGAGCGTGAGGCTCGGCGTCGCGGCCCACGACACGTAGGCCTGCTCGAGGTTCCGCATGACGTCGTGGCCCATGCCGGCCGCGGTGTCGGTCGCGTTGACGATGTCGATCGTCTGGCCGAAGCCGACGTCGAGCCGGAAGCCGACCGGCGCGGGCTTGCGCTCGAACGCGATCTTCGCGAGCGAGAACGAGGCACCGTTGGCCTGCGTCTCGAACGCGTAGAGCTCGTTCGGCGCGGGGTTGTTCGAGGTCCGCGCCGGGTTGACGCTCGCGTAGGCGTCGAGCGATCCGGAGATCGTGATGCCGGCGACCGTCAGCGTGGTCGGTGCGGCCGGCGTCGCCGTCGCGCTCGGCGTCGGCTCGGGCGTGGTCGCGGTCGCCGTGGTCTCGGGCGGCGGCGCCGGCGCCGGCTCGGCGGATGCCATCGTCGTCGGTGCGGCCGACGCGGTCGTCGTCGGTGCGGCGGAGCCCGTTGCCGGAGCTGGGACCACGTCCGCACGCGCGTCGAGCCCGAAGCTCGAGATCCCGATCGCCACTACAATGCTCGCTCTCATGTGCTCCTCCTGGTGCGAGCAGGCTAGGGGGGTGTGTGTTTCGGGCCGGTAACTCGGCCGTTAACAGTGCAGCGCGTCAACGCGAAGACGGGTCATGATCCGACGATGCGAGCCGCGATCACCGCGTGCTTGCTGGCCGGATGTGGCCGGATCGGTTTCGTTTTCTACTCGCGCGCGCTGTGGACGTCGACCAGCAAGCTCGACGCGATCGCGCG
>JBLMXA010000702.1:0-7161 GCA_050257515.1 Acidobacteriota bacterium
CGGTCGCGCGGCTCAACGCCGAGCTCGATCTCGGCCTGCCCGAGAGCGAGGACTACGAGACGATCGCGGGGCTCTTGATCGAGCGCCTCCGCCGGATCCCCGATCGCGGCGAGACGCTGACGATCGGCGCCTTGACGATCGAGGTCGTCGAGGCGACCGATCGCGCGATCGAGGCGGTGCGGATCACGCGGAAGAAGAAGTGAGGTAAGAGGTAGTCGTGGATCGCACGCAGTTGCTCCGGCTCCTCGACGAGGTGCGCGCCGGCGCGGTCGCACCCGCGGACGCCGCGCGGCGGATCGCGTCGCTGCCGGATGCCGAGCAGATCGGCGCGTCGGTGATCGATCACCACCGCGAGCTGCGCACCGGCGTCCCCGAGATCGTGTTCGGCGCCGGCAAGACCGCCGAGCAGATCGCGGCGGCGATGCGCGAGCTCGCGCGGGAGGGCGGCGCGCTCGCGACGCGGGTCGACGCCGCGAAGGCCGCGCAGCTGCGCGCGCTGATCCCCGACGTCCGCTACCACGAGGCTGCGCGGGTCGCCGCGCTCGGTCAGGTCGGGGCGCGCCCGCCGGCCGCGCAGGTCGCGGTCGTGTGCGCGGGCACGAGCGATCTGCCCGTCGCCGACGAGACGGCGCTCGTCGCCGAGTTCCTCGGCGCGCCGGTCCTGCGCGTCAGCGACGTCGGCGTCGCCGGGCTGCACCGGCTGCTCGCGCGGCTCGACGAGATCCGCGGCGCCGAGGTGGTGGTCGCGATCGCCGGCATGGAGGCCGCGCTGCCGTCGGTGCTCGGCGGCCTCGTCGATCGCCCGCTGATCGCGGTCCCGACGAGCATCGGCTACGGCGTGTCGGTCGACGGCCTGGTCGCGCTCGGCGGGCTGCTCGCGTCGTGCGCGCCCGGCATCTCGGTCGTCAACATCGACAACGGCGTCGGCGCGGCGGTCGCGGCCGTGCGCATCGCGCGCCTGGTGGTGCGCCGGTGACCGAGGACGCCGCCGCGCTGCGCGGGCTGCACCTCCACGTCGACGGCGCGAGCGGCGCCGCGGGCGACATGATGCTCGGCGCGCTGATCGATCTCGGCGTGCCGCTCGAGGCGATCGGCGCCGCGCTCGACGCGATCGGCGCGGGGCGCGAGCGGCTGCGCATCGCGCGCGTCGTCAAGCAGGGCCTCGCCGCGGTCGATCTCAAGGTGTCGACCGAGGGCACGCTCGACCTCGGCGGCCACACGCACGCGCAGGGGCACCACCAGCGGCGCGCGACGACCGAGTCGGGCGCGTCGGGCCGGTTCGTCGCGATCAAGTTCCGCGCGGAGGATCACGAGCGGCACGTCCACGTCGACGAGCTCGGCGACAAGAGCGAGCTCGTCCACCACGGCCATGGCCACGGCCACGCGCACGCACCGTCGCACGCGCACACGCACTACGCCGACATCCGGCGGCGGATCGAGACCGCGAACCTCACCGACGGCACGCGCCGCCGCGCGCTCGACATCTTCGACCGGCTCGCGCGCGCCGAGGCCAAGCTGCACGGCACGACCGTCGAGGACGTCGCGTTCCACGAGGTCGGCGCGATCGACTCGATCGTCGACGTCGTCGGCACCGCGGCGGCGCTCGACTGGCTCGCGCCCGCATCGGTCACGTGCACGAACGTCGCGATGGGCCACGGCACGGTGAGGAGCGCGCACGGCGTGCTGCCGGTGCCGGCGCCGGCCGCGCTCGAGGTGCTGCGCGAGGCGGGCGGCGTGATGGTCGACGGCGGCGTCGCGCGCGAGCTGTGCACGCCGACCGGAGCCGCGATCCTCGCCGCGACGGTCACCGCCTGGCAGCCGCCGCCGCCGGGTCGCGCGATCGCGGTCGGCTGGGGCGCCGGCGACGTCGACCTCGACGACCGACCGAACGTGCTGCGCGTGTCGGCGCTCGCGGCGACGACCTCGGCCGCCGGCGAGGTCTGGCAGATCGACGCCAACCTCGACGACATGAGCCCCGAGCTGTGCGCGCCGGCCGCCGACGCGCTGTTCGCCGCGGGCGCACTCGACGTGTGGTGGACGCCGATCACGATGAAGAAGGGCCGCCCGGCGCTCGTGCTGTCCGCGCTCGCCGACGACGGCACGCGCGATGCCGTGATCGCCGCGATCCTGCGCGAGACGACGACGCTCGGCGTGCGGTTCGCGCCGCGCCAGCGCACGGTGCTCGCGCGGCGCTCCGTCGAGGTCGACACCAGGTACGGCCGGATCCCGGTCAAGCTCGGCATCGACGGCGACGTCGTGCGCAACGCCGCACCCGAGTACGAGGCATGCGCGGCCGCCGCGCGCAACCACGGCGTGCCGGTCAAGCTCGTCTACGCGGCCGCCCTCGCAGCGTACGAAACCGGACGGTAGCCGCAAGCGGGGCGCTTACGCCTACGCTTACGCTTGCGCTTACGGTACGTTTGCGTCGACGTGGATAGTCTCACCATCGTCGTGCTCGGCGGCAGCGAGGACGAGCGCGCTGCGCTCGTGTCGCAGCTCGCGGCGAGCGGTCTGCCCGCGCGCGGCGCGACCCAGATCGTCCACGCCGACGGCACGCCGGCGCTGCTCGTGATGATCGGCGAGACCGCGGTCGAGCTCGTCGGCCAGGCGCGCGACCTGCCCGGGCTCGCGGAGGTGCCGGTCCTCGCGGTCGTGCCCGCGATCCCGGCGACGTTCGTCGCGGAGGCGCTGTCGGCCGGTGCCACCGACGTCGCGCGCCAGCCGGTGCCGCCCGCGATCCTCGTCGCGCGCTGCCGCAACCTCGCGAAGCTGTCGCGCCGCGACGCGCAGGCCGCGCAGGCGCTGACGCGCATCAACGACGTGCTCACCGCCGACGGCGACGACGCCGAGGCGCTCGTGCAGGTGCTGCAGATCACCGCCGGCGTGCTCGGCTTCGATCGCGCGTCGCTCGTCGCGCACATCGAGGGCTCCGATCACGCGTTCGTGATCGCGGCGAGCGACGCCGATCCGCTGCAGCGGTTCACGCTCGCGATCGCCGAGTACCCCGAGATCATCGAGGCGATGCGCGACGGCATGCCGATCCTGATCGACGACGTGCTGACGCACACGCTGACCGCGCCGGTGGCCGAGCAGCTCGCGTCCGGGCGCGTGCGCGGCAGCGCCGTGTTCCCGGTGCAGTGGCGCGGCCGCTCGCTCGGCGCGATCCTGCTGCGCAAGAGCCTGCCCGGCGTGCAGCACGTCGGCGCGCGCGCCGTCGACCTCGGCAAGCTGATCGCGAGCATCACCGCCGCGCACCTCCGCCACGGTGCCGTGCTCGAGAGCTTGCGCGACCAGACGCACCGCATCTCCCGCGCGCGCTACGAGGCCGAGCGCCGGCTGCGCGGCATCGATTCGCTGAAGGAGCACTTCGAGGCCGGCGCCGACGGCGTCGTCGTGCTCGACGACGCGGGCCGCATCCTGTTCGTCAACCGCGCCGCCGAGCGGATCACCGGCTTCGCGCGCGACGGCCTGCTCGGCAGCGAGCTGATCGATCTCGTGCCCGGCGAGCAGCGCGGCCTGATCACCGACGCGATCACGCGCGTGCTCACCGGCGTCAACGTCGATTCGTTCGACCTCGAGCTGACGACGACCTCGGGCTCGCCGGTGTGGGCGAGCGTGTCGACGTCGACCGTGCTCGCGGGCACCGGCGCGGTCATCCTGTCGTTCCGCGACGTGACCGCCGAGCGCGCGCTCGAGCACGAGCTGCGCTCGACGAAGGAGTTCCTCGAGCGCCTGATCGACTCCACGGTCGACGCGATCATCGCCGCCGACATGCGCGGCCAGATCATCCTGTTCAACCAGGGCGCCGAGCGGCTGTTCGGCTGGCGCGCGCGAGACGTGATCGGCAAGAAGCCGGTGTGGGAGCTCTACGAGCACGGCGGCGCGCGCCACATCATGCGCATGCTGCGCGCGACGTCGTATGGCGGCGTCGGCCGGCTCGAGCAGACGCGGCGCGAGGTGCGGATCGCGAGCGGCGAGGCGGTGCCGGTCAGCATGACCGCGTCGATCGTGTACGAGGGCGAGCGCGAGGTCGCGACCGTCGGCATCCTCACCGACCTGCGCGAGCGCATCCGCATGGAGCAGCGACTCCTCGACGCGCAGCAGAAGCTGATGCTGTCGGAGAAGCAGGCGCTCGTCGCCGAGCTCGCCGGCGCGGCGGCCCACGAGCTGAACCAGCCGCTGACGTCGATCATCGGCTACGCGCAGCTGATCGACCGCCAGACCGCCGACAAGCAGGCGGCCCACCTGCGCGCGGTCGGCATCATCCTGTCGGAGGCCGAGCGGATGGCCGGCATCGTCAAGAAGATCGGAAGGATCACGAAGTACGAGACCACGGACTACGTCGGCGGTGCGAAGATGCTCGACCTCGACCGCGCGGCGGCCGACAGCATGGACGCGATCCCGATCTCGACCGAGCCCGACGAAGGCCTGACCGGCGAGTTCTCCGCCGTCGCGCCCGCCGAGGACCTGACGCGGCCGACCGAGCCGCCCGATCCGACGCCGGCGCTGTCCGATCTCGTCGAGCTCGCCGACCGCCTGGGGGACGGCAAGCCGTGATCGTGTCGCCGAGCGAGGCCGCCCAGCTGCAGGCACAGCGCGAGCTCGCCGCCGAGCTGCCGTTCGTCGCGTCGGAGCAGATCGCGTGCGATCGCGTGCTCGACGTGCTCGCGACGCTGCTGCCCGGCCGCGCGTTCGCGATCCGCGCGCTCGACGTGCGCAACCGCGAGCCCATCCGCGCGTACGCGCGCGGCGCGCCGCTGCGCGACGGGATCGCGATCGAGGGCGTGACGCTGGCCGAGGACGCGCTCAAGAAGGCGCGGCTCAAGAGCGCGGTCGCCGCGAGCGCGCGGCTGAGCGTGCGCGATCGCTGGGACTCGCCGTTCACGGGCATGGCGACCGGCTTCTCGATCGCTCTCGCGGCGGGCGGGGAGCTGTTCGGCGTGCTCGACGTCGGCTATCCGCCGGGCCAGGACAACCGCGGCGGCGACGAGCCCGCGGTCGCCGCGATCGCGAGCGGCCTCGCGATCGCGCTGCGCACGCTGCGCCTGCAGGACGACGCGATCGGCCTGCGCGACTACCAGGCCCGGCTGCTCGACAGCGCGAACGCGCTGATCCTCGGCATCGATCGCGGCTGGCGCGTCACCGTGTGCAACCGCGCACTGCTCGAGCTCGTCGGCATGACCCGCGACGAGGTGCTCGGCCGCGACGTCCGCGACTTCATCACCAGCGAGCAGCGCGCGCACCTGACGACCGCGTTCGCCGCCGCGCTGGCCGGCCAGCACCACGCGGCGGTGACCGTGATGCTGCCGACGAAGACGGGCGGGACCGTGCGCAGCGTGTGGGCGATCGCGCCGGTCGGCCGCGCCGGCCAGCCGGGCGGCCCGATCGAGGCGGTCGTCGCGATCGGCCAGGACCAGTCGAAGATCGATCTCCTGCAGCAGCAGATCGTGCGCGCCGAGCGGCTCGCCACGCTCGGCGAGCTCGCCGCCGGCGTCGTCCACGAGCTCAACAACCCGCTGACGTCGATCACGGTGTACGCGGAGTTCCTCGTGCGCAAGCTCGAGGCGCAGGGCGCCGACACCGCCGACGTCGAGAAGCTGCGCCGGATCGGCGCGAGCGCGCAGCGCATCCTCAGGTTCTCGCGCGACCTCGTGCAGTACGCGCGGCCGAGCGGCAAGGAGAAGGAGCCGGTCGACCTCGCCGCGGTCGTGCGCCAGTCGGTGTCGATCTGCGAGCACCTGATCGAGCGCGGCGGGGTCGAGCTCGCGCTCGACGTCGCGTACGACCTGCCGGTCGTCAACGCGGTCGCCGGCCAGCTCGAGCAGGTGCTGATCAACCTGATCACGAACGCCGTCCACGCGATCGAGAACGGCGGCAAGGTCGTCGTCCGCGCGCGGCCGGATGGCCCCCACGCGGTGCGTCTGGAGGTCGGCGACTCGGGCCCGGGCGTGCCCGAGGACGCCCGCGAGCGCATCTTCGAGCCGTTCTTCACGACCAAGGCGGACGGCAAGGGCACCGGCCTCGGCCTGCCGATCGTCCGCAACATCGTCGAGCAACATCGCGGGCAGATCTCGGTAGATCGCTCGGAGCTGGGCGGCGCGCTGTTCTCCGTGACGATCCCCGTCGCATAGCGATCCACTTCAGGAAGTTGCGCCGCGGATCCGTCCTGGTAGTGTGGGTCGGCACCGATGAAGCCAGAAGTCATGCTCGAGCTGCTCGAGAACGCGGCCGAGCAGCTCGCGATCAAGGTCAGCTACGAGCCGCTGCAGACCGTAGGCATCCAGACCGGCCTGCGCGGCGGGCTGTGCCGGGTCAAAGGTCAGTACCGGATCATCATCGACAAGCGCGCGAGCGACGAGGAGCGCGTCGCGACGCTCGCGACCGCGATCGCGTCGTTCGACACGAGCGAGCTCGAGCTGCCGCAGAAGGTCCGCGACCTGCTCAGGACCTACGAAGGCACCGGGCCGCGCCGCGCCGCGTGAGCTAGACTGCGCGCATGCGCGCGTGGCTCGTCGTCGCTCTGGTCGGCTGCTCGGCCGGCAAGTCGCGCGAGCTCGATCACGACAAGATCCGGGTGCTGCCGGCGATCACGCCGCGCACCGACACCGTCGGCGAGGGCAAGTTCGCCGAGACCTCGACGTTCGTGCTCGTCGACGCCGAGAACGACGCGGGCGAGGGCGCGTACATCACGCTGTCGGGCGAGCTCGCCGACGCGGCGGGCGCCGAGGTCGGCGTGCTGCGCGCGCAGTCGCTGTGGATCCCGCCGGGCGAGCAGCGCACGTTCGCCCTCGTCGATCGCGAGCGCAAGCCGCGGCCGACCGCGGCCGCCGCGCGCATCCACGTGCGCGGCGCGAGCGTGCCGGCGTCGCCGCCTCCGGCGCACGTCGGCGAGCTGCGCGAGGTCCCCGACAACGGCCGCATCGTCGCGCAGGGCATCGTCCACAACGACGCCGACCGCGCCGGCAACCTGGTGGTGATCGCGTCGTTCCACGATGCGTCGGGTCACCCCATGACCCGACCGTTCTCGATGGTGCGCGTCGCGGCGCACGCCACGCAGGCGGTGCAGTTCGTCGGGCCGGATGGCTCGGTGCACGGGACGATCTACATCGGCGATACGGTCTACTGAGCTCCATAGGGAATAGGCAACAGGGAACCGAGAGG
>JBLMXA010000703.1:0-18891 GCA_050257515.1 Acidobacteriota bacterium
GTCCCCGAGCCATCGACGACCGAGTCCTTCGCGAGCGCGAGCGACGTCTGGCCGGCCGCGATCAGGAGCGCGATGAAGTTGCCCTTCCGGGTCGTCCATCCGCGATCGTAGTACTCCCGGATCGCCTGCTTCAGGAACGCGTCCCAGGTCGCGTAGACGCCCTGAGCGCCTCCAGCGGCTTCCTTGGACGGTTCGGCCACGTGCGAAGCTTACCGCGAACCCGCGTTTGACAGGGGTACCCGCGTCGCACAGATTCGTGGGGAGATGACGATCAAGCCGGCGCTGGCGCTGTCCCTCCTTTGCGCACTTCACAGCGCCGCGTTCGCCGATCTCTCCGCCGGGCGCGACAAGCTGACCGCCGGCGACTACAAGGGCGCGATCGGCGAGCTCGCGAAGGTGTCCGGCCGGGACAAGCCAGCGGCGGCGACGCTCAAGGCTCGCGCACAGCTCGCGATCGGCGACTACGCCGGGGCCGAGGCGACCGCCGCGCCGTTCGCCACCGGCAAGGACGTCGAGGCGCACCTCGTGCTCGATCGCGTGCGCCGGATCACCGGCCGCGGCGCCGACGCGCGCAAGGATCTCGAGCAGCTGTTCAAGGACCACCCCGACGACCGCGCGGTGCGCACCGCGCTCGCGGTCTGCCGCTACGAGCAAGGCGCGGTGGTCGACGCGAAGACCCTGTTCGACGAGACGATCCGCGAGTTCGACACCCGCGCGAAGTCGCTCGACCTCAACGATCCGGTGCAGCTCGTCCAGCTCGCCGAGGCCGCGAAGTACACCGAGAACTACGAGCTCGCGAACGACTCGTACCGCGCCGCGCTCAAGCTCGCGCCGCAGCTCACCGACGCCGGCGTCGAGTGGGCCGACCTGTTCTCGCAGAAGTACGCCGCCGAGCTCGCCGCGCAGACGCTCGAGGAGGTGTTCAAGGTCAACCCGAACCACCCCGACGCCCACGCCGCGTACGCCGGCGTGCTGCTCGACACGAGCTACGACCTCGCCGCCGTCAAGCACCACCTCGATGCCGCGCTCGGCGTCAACCCGAAGAACGCGCGCGCGCTGCGCGCGAAGGCGTCGATCGAGATCGATCAGAACCAGTGGGACGGCGCGGGCAAGACGCTCGACGAGGTGTTGAAGACGAACCGCGAGGACGTCGAGGCGCTCGCGATGAAGGCGACGATCGCGTGGCTGCGCGACGACACGAAGGGCTACGAGGCGGCCAAGGCGCAGGCGTTCGCGATCGATCCGGCGTACGCCGAGCTGTACCGCATCGTCGCGCGCTCCGCGGTGCGCGAGCATCGCTACACCGCCGCGATCGATCTCGAGAAGGAGGCGATCAAGCTCAAGCCCGACTTCTACGAGGCGATGGCCGGCGCCGGCCTCGGCTACCTGCGCCTCGGCATGGAGAAGGAAGGCCTCGAGTGGCTCGACAAGGCGTACAAGGGCGACGCCTACAACGTGCGCACGGTCAACACGCTGAACCTGTTCGAGCGCACGATCCCGAAGGAGTACTCGTTCCAGACGACGAAGGACTTCCGCATCCGCTACCACGACGACGAGAAGGCCGCGCTCGCGCGCTACCTCGAGCCGACGATGGAGCGCGCGTTCGCCGACATGGTGCGCCGTTACGGCTTCACGCCGAAGACGCCGGTGACGCTCGAGCTGTACGCCGACAAGACCGACTACGCGGTGCGCACGGTCGGCCTGCCCGACATCGGCGCGCTCGGCGTGTGTTTCGGCCAGGTGATCACCGCGATGTCGCCGGCGACCGGCGACATCAACTGGGGCATGGTGCTGTGGCACGAGCTCGCGCACGTGTTCGCGATCCAGCTGTCGAATTCCCGCGTGCCCAGGTGGTTCACCGAGGGGCTGTCCGAGTACGAGACGTTGATCGCGCGCCCCGACTGGCGCCGCGAGAACGACGCCGACCTCTACGGCGCGGTCGCGAACAACACGCTGCCGTCGATCGGCAGCCTCAACAGCGAGTTCATGCAGCCGGATCAGAACGCGGTCGTCGTCGCGTACTACCAGTCGGCGGTGACGATCGAGTACCTCGCGCAGACGTACGGGTTCGCCAAGATCGTGCAGGCGCTCAAGCTCTACGGTCAGGGCAAGGAGACGCCCGACGTGCTGCAGGCGATCACCGGCAAGACGATCGCGCAGCTCGATACCGACTTCCGAGCGTACCTCGACATCCGGCTCGCCGCGTACAGGGGCACGTTCAAGCTGCCGACGCGCGGCTTCGACGACGTGACGAAGCTCGAGATCGCTGCCGATGCCGCGCCGAAGGACGCGAGGGCGAAGGCGAACGTCGCGCTCGGCTACTACTACGCCGGCGATGCCGACAAGGCCGGCGCCGCCGCGGCCGCCGCGCTCGCGCTCGATCCGAAGCAGCCGATCGCGCGCTACATCACCGCCGAGATCGCGGTCCACAACGGCGAGGGCCCCAAGGCGAAGGCGCTGTACGGCGGGCTCGCCGCCGACGGCCACGACAGCTACGACCTGCGCACGCGCCTCGCGCAGCTCGCCCAGGAGGACAACGACTTCGTCGACTTCGAGAAGCAGCTGTGCGCGGCCAAGAAGCTCGATCCCGAGCGCAGCTACCCGTACCAGGCGCTCGCGCAGCTGTACCAGAAGCAGGGCCAGATGCCGAAGGCGCTCGCGGAGCTCGAGCACTACGCGTTCATCGAGCAGATGGATCTCGCGCCGCTCAAGGAGCTGGTCACCGGGTACGGCAAGCTCGGCAACTGGGCCAAGGTGCGCACGTACGGCGAGATGGCGACGTACATCAACCCGCAGGATCCGGACATCCTGCTCGGCTTGGGGCGCGCGTACCTCGAGCTCGGTCAGCCCGACCGCGCGCTCTACACGTACGACACCGCGCTCGTCGTCAAGCCGCCGCCGCGGCGCCCGGCGCTGATCCAGCTCGGCCGCGCGAGGGCGTTCGCCGCCCTGCACAAGCTCCGCGACGCGAGGGCGGCGATCGACCAGGCGATGAAGACCGAGCCCGAGAACGCCGAGGTGCTCGAGCTCAAGGCGAAGCTCAAGTAGATCGGCTACGATCGCGGAGTGGGGCGGCTGGTGCTCGTGCTGTTCGCGCTCGCCGGCTGCGACAAGCTGCTGTCGCTCGACCCGATCAGGCCGCTGCCCGATGGCCCGCCCTACGTCGTGTGCAGCGTCCTGTCGCCGCCGCCGCTGTACTGCGCCGACTTCGACGAAGACAGCGATCTCGGATACCTCTCCGGCGCTCCGGTGCCGCTGCCGACGCCGACCGGGAACGTCACGGCCGTGCGCCGCGCGCCGGCAGGCGGCTCGCCGCCGGATGCGCTGTGGATCGACAGCCACGACGACACGTACCGGATCGAAGCGACCGAGGCGTCGGTCGTCACGCAGATCCACGCGACGTTCGCGCTCGCGGTCACGCGGGCGAGCTCGCAACCGGCCGAGCTCGTCGAGCTCGGCGTCCAGGCCGCGGCGTTCGATCACTGCTACGTGCAGCTCTACATCGATCCACAGAACCATCCGACGCCGGAGCTGTGGCTGAAGAGCCACTGCGGCAACCCGGAGGTGCAGAGCTCCGCGCGGGTGCTGGCGGGCCTGCCCGCCGAGCTGACGCCGGTGACGTACGACTTCGATCTCGCGGCCGGCATCGCGACGGTGCAGATCGCGCAGGCGAGCTCGACGCTGCCGCTGCAGCTCGCCGACCCTGTCGGCGGTGGGCCGCACGTCTACGCGGGCATGCTGATGACCGGCGGTGCGGGCCCGGCGCTCGCGCTCGACGATCTCGTCGTGACGACCGGACGGTAGAGCGCATCGGTCTCGACGGGTCTAGACGCCGAGCAGGCGCTGGATCGTGTCGATCACCTGGCGCAGGCGCATCGGCTTGTCGAGGAAGATGTTCGCGCCGGCGTCGAGCGCCGACTTGCGGGCGGAGTCGCCGCCGGCGGACACCGCGATGATCGGCAGGCTCTCGAGGCCGAGCTCGGTGCGCGCGGCCTGGATCACCTTCGCGCCGTCGACGACCGGCAGGTAGACGTCGACGATCAGCGCGTCGAACTTCTCGCGGCGCAAGGTCTCGATCGCCTGGCGGCCGTCCTCGGCGTTGCGCACGACGAACTGCACGCCGCCGCCGAAGTCGCGGCGCGCCGAGCCCTTGAGGCCGTCGTGGATGAGGCTCGCGACGTGGCGGTTGTCCTCGACGACGAGCACGCGAAACGTGCGCGTCACCGTGCCCGGATCGCGGTCGCGGATCTTGTCGACGACCGACGCGAGCTGGTCGCGCGCCGCGCCCGGCACGAACTCGATGCCGGCGCCGGGCTCCATCGCGACGTCACCTCTGGCGTCGGTCGAGCCGGTGCCGCGCGTCCACCGCACGGTGCCCTCGATCGCGATCGGGGCGAGCAGGCCGGGGAAGCTCAGCACGAGCTGCACCTTCGTGCCGATCGGCAGCTCGCGGTTCGTCGCGACGAACGTGCCGCCGCTCGACAGGTTCTCGGTGTAATCGCCGACGAGATCCTCGGCGCCCTCGTACTCGACGAACAGCGTCACCGGCTCGCGATCGCTCTTGCGCTTGTCGAGCCCGTCGTCGTCGTTGGAGGCCATCGCCGCTCGCACATGATCGATCGCCGTGACGCCGGGCGCAAGCTGTACAGCTCATCTCTAACCCAGAGCACGGTTAGTCGATCCGTAGGCGTAAGCGCAAGCGTAAGCGTAAGCGGCAGTCAGCCGATCATCTTCGTCAACATCGACACGATGCGGACGATGAGCGAGTCGCTCTCGGCGATCTCGGGATGATCGAGCCCCAGCGCGACCATCGCGTCGAACACAGCCGCGCATTCGAGCGCCGAACCTCGCGCGATGATCAAGAACTTGCGTTGATCGCGATCCGAAAGTGCAGCATGTCCCAGGTATCGGCCACCCGCACCGGCGGTTGCGTCGAGCCGCTTACGCTTACGCTTGCGCTTACGCTTACGACGTCAACGCAAGGCGATCCGTGTGGTTATGCTGCCGCCGGGACCGAGACCTTGAAGGTCGTACCCTTGCCGACGCTGCTGGCGACGCCGACATCGCCGCCGTGATCCTTCACGATCTGCTGCGTCAGCGCGAGCCCGAGGCCGCTGCCGCTCTCCTTCGTCGAGAAGAACGGATCGAACAGCCGCGGCAGCACGTCCGCCGAGATGCCCGTGCCGTCGTCCTCGACCTCGATGACGACGCGGCTGTCGCTCGTGTGCGTGCGCAGCGTGACCCGGCCGCCGCCCTTCGCGGTGACCGCCTCGGACGCGTTGCGCACGAGGTTGACCAGGCACTGGCGGATCTGCGCGGCGTCGATCAGCGCGACCGGATCGCCCTGCGCGAGCTCAACCCCGAGCTGCACGTTCTTGACCGCGAGGTCCTCGCGCACGAAGTCGGCGAGCTCGGTGACGAGCTTGTTGACCGGCTCCTTCGCGACCTTCGGCTTCGGCAGCCGCGCGAACGCGAGGTACTCCTCGGTGATCGCGCTCAGCCGATCGACCTCGCGGTGGATCGAGCCGAGCAGCTGCTTGGCCTCGGCCGACGCGCCCTCGAGCTCCTCGTCGAGCAGCTCGGTGTTGAGCCCGATCGACGACAGCGGGTTACGCACCTCGTGCGCGATCATCGCCGCCATCTTGCCGATCGCGGCGAGCCGCTCCGAGCGCACGAGCCCGCGCTCGCGCTCCTCGACCGCGCGCGCCATCGAGTTGAGCTCGCGCGCGAGATCCTTGACCTCGGTCGGCCCGCGCTCGGCGATGCGCTGGCCGTAGTCGCCGGCGCTGACCCGCCGCGCGGCCTCGCGCAGCTGGTGCAGCGGCCTGAGCGTGATGATCACCCAGATCGTGATCAGCACGCCGAGGAACACCGCGGTGAGCCCGAAGTAGATCGTGTAGATGCGCGCCTTGTGCTCGTTGTCCTCGACGCGCACCATCACGCGGTTGACCGCGCGCTCGAGCAGCTTCTGCAGCGTCGTCGTGTTGAGCTGGACCGTGTGCTCGATGCTGCGGACCTTCGCGAGCGCGTCCTTGTCGTAGATCGGCTCGGCCGTGGTGTCGTCGCGCACCGCCTTCGCGAGGCGGTCGTAGTACGGCCGCGCGTCGGCGACCTCGGCCTGGATCCGCTTGACCGCGTCCTCGTACTCCTTGCGATCGGCCGCGGGCAGCCGCGGCGCGTTGGCGAGCGTCGCGCTCAGGTGCTGCAGCGCCTTGTCGCGCGGCGGATGCGTGTAGCGCAGCGCGGTCGGATCGTTCTCGAAGTTCTCGTCCAGAAGGACGATCAGGTCGTCCTCCCGGCGCGCGAGCTCCTTGCTGTTGAGCGCCAGCGGCAGGTAGCCGACGCGCACGATCGCGACCTCGTCCTCCATCCGGTGCTGGTTGAACACGACCGTCGCGGTGATCACCCCGAACGTGACCGTCAGAGCGGCAAAACCGAGGAGAATTCGCGCCGATAGCGTGCGCATGGTGTATACTACCCTCTCTGAGGCGACCATGATCCGTGCGTTTTCATCGACTTGTCTCGCGTTGCTGCTGGTGTGTCTGGGCGCGAATGCCTACGCCGGCAAGCCGCTGATCGCGGTCCTCGGTCTCGAGGTCGTCGATCCCGGCGGCACGCCGACGCCGCAGGACACCCAGGTCGCCAAGGCGCTGACCGATGGCCTGCGCTCGCGCGCGAAGGCGGGCACCGGCCCGTTCCAGATCGCCGGCAACAGCGACAAGGAGCTGATCGACGAGAAGCTGCTCAAGAACTGCGACTCCGAGGCGCCGACGTGCATGGCCTCGATCGGCAGCGATCTCGGCGCCGACGTGCTGATGTACGGCAAGATCGAGCGCAAGGGCACCGCGTACTACGTGACCGTGAAGCTGCTCGACGTGCATCGCAAGCTCGTCCAGAAGACGCTGCCGAACGAGTCGATCCCGTTGAGTCAGACCAAGGACGATGCCGAGCTGCAGCGGTGGGCGAAGACGATCTACGCGAAGCTTACCGGCCAGAACACCGCCGGCCAGGTGCTGGTCAAGCTGCAGAACGGCGATCACGGCACGATCCTGATCAACGGCGACGAGAAGGGCAGCATCACCAACGGCGTCGGCCAGGTGTCGACGCTCGAGGAAGGCAAGTACCGGCTCGAGGTCCAGTCCGAGGGCTTCAAGCCGTGGAGTGACACGATCATGGTGCGCCCGGGCGAGACGACGAACGTTCCCGTCAAGCTCGAGCGGGCGGACGGCGGCACGCGGATCATCACGCCACCTCCGGGCGGCGGCGGCGAGATCGGACCGGGCGGCGGCCCGGGCGGCGGCGGCATGGGCATCGAGGGCGGCGGCGGCCGGGGCAACACGACCTGGAAGGGCGTGTTCGTCGGCTCGGTCGTCGTCGGGCTCGCCGGCGGCGGCATCATCCTGTACGGCCGCAACCAGATCAACGACGCGCGCTCGCAGCTGTGCACCGGCGGCGCGTACAACCCCGACATGCCGGACGCGCAGCACATGGTGATCGACGCGACGTGCAATCACCCGAGCAACTCGCCGAGTCCGCTCACCGACGCCCAGGTGAAGTCGCTGAACGACAAGGGCGATCGCGGCAAGGTGATGACGTGGGTCGGCGGCGTCACGGCCGGCGTCGCCGGGGCGTTCGCGATCGTCGCGCTGTACAAGGGATTCATCGCCAAGGACGGTGGCAGCTCGGGCGAGCGCGTCGTCCAAGGCCACCGCGTGCACCGCGACCGGTTCGTCGTGACGCCGATCGTGTCGCCCGACGGGGGCGGTGCGACGCTGCGCTTCGATTGGTAGCGCGCCGCGCGGGCGGGCCATGGTAACCCTCCCTCCGTGGCCGCGGACGACGAGCTCAGGCTGACCGATCTGCCGCACGCGGCAGGCGGCCTCGGCGCGATCTGGGCGACCGCGCGCCACCTGCGGCGCGATTCGGGGCTCGTCCGCGGCGGCAAGGCGCTGCTCGCGATGAACCAGCCCGACGGCTTCGACTGCCCGGGCTGCGCGTGGCCGGAGCCGGCGGCGGACCAGCGCGATCGCTTCGAGTTCTGCGAGAACGGCGCGAAGGCGCTCGCCGAGGAGGCGACGACCGCGCGCGCGACGCCCGAGCTGTTCGCGCAGCTGTCGATCGACGAGTTGCGGCTGCTCTCGGACTTCGAGCTCGGCCAGCTCGGCCGCCTCACCCACCCGCTCGTGCGCGACGGCAACCACTTCCGGCCGATCCGCTGGGACGCCGCGCTCGCGCTGCTCGCCGACGAGCTGCGCGCGGCCGGCCCCGACGCCAGCGTGTTCTACACGTCGGGTCGCACGAGCAACGAGGCGGCGTTCCTCTACCAGCTCGTCGCGCGGCTGTTCGGTACGAACAACCTGCCCGACTGCTCGAACATGTGCCACGAGTCGAGCGGCGTCGCGCTGTCGGAGGTGATCGGCATCGGCAAGGGTACGGTGTCGCTGTCGGACTTCGAGCACGCCGATCTGATCTTCGTGATCGGCCAGAACCCGGGCACGAACCACCCGCGCATGCTGACGACGCTGCGCGAGGCGGCGCGGCGGGGCGCGACGATCGTCGCCGTCAATCCGCTCCGCGAGGTCGCGCTGACGAAGTTCCAGCACCCGCAGAAGCCGCTCGACGTGCTTGGCGGCACCGCGATCGCGAAGCACTTCGTGCAGGTGCAGATCGGCGGCGATCACGCGTTCTTCCAGGGCGTGTGCAAGGCGGTGCTCGAGCGCGACGCGGAGGCCGCGAGCCGGCGCGCCGGCGAGAGCGTGCCGACGGCGAAGCAGGAGCTCGCCGAGGTGCTCGACCTGCTGTTCATCGCCGAGAAGACCGACGGGTTCGCGAGGTGGCGCGAGCACGTGATGGCGACGCCGTGGCCGCTGCTCGTCGAGCGCAGCGGCGTCGACGAGGCCACGATGCGGCAGATCGCCGACCTCTACATCGGCGCGAAGGCGGTGATCGCGTGCTGGGCGATGGGGCTCACGCAGCACAAGCACTCGGTCGTCACGATCGAGGAGATCGTCAACCTCATGCTGCTGCGCGGCAACGTCGGTCGCAAGGGCGCGGGCGTGTGTCCGGTGCGCGGTCACTCGAACGTGCAGGGCGATCGCACGATGGGCATCTACCACCTGCCGCGCCCGTACCTGCTCGATGGCCTGCGCGAGGTGTTCGGCTTCGAGCCGCCGCGCAAGCCCGGGCTCGACACCGTGATGACGATCCAGGGCATGGAGAAGGGCGAGGTGAAGGTGTTCGTCGCGCTCGGCGGCAACTTCATCCCGGCGGTGTCGGACAGCGCGCGCGCCGCGCGCGCGTTCGAGACGTGCGCGATGACCGCGAGCGTGTCGACGAAGCTCAACCGCACGCACCTGCATCCCGGCAAGCGCGCGCTGATCCTGCCGTGCCTCGCGCGCAGCGAGGTCGACGTGCAGGCGGCCGGCCCGCAGTTCGTCACCGTCGAGGATTCGATGTCGATGATCCATCGCTCGCAGGGCGTGCTCGCGCCGGCGAGCGAGCACTGCCGGAGCGAGGTCGCGATCGTCGCGGGGCTGGGGCGCGCGCTCGCCGGCGATCGCGTCGACTGGGACGCGCTCGCCGGCAACTACGACGTGATCCGCGCCAAGATCGCGCGCGTCGTGCCCGGCTTCGAGGACTTCAACGCGCGCGTGCGCGAGCCGAGCGGGTTCCAGCTGCCGAACGTCGCCCGCGACCGCACGTTCTCGACGATCGGCGGGCGCGCGAAGTTCACGATCGCGACGCCGCCGGATCTCGCGCTGCCGCCTGGCCGGCTGCGGATGATGACGATCCGCAGCCACGACCAGTACAACACGACGATCTACGGCCTCGACGATCGCTACCGCGGCGTGCGCGGCGAGCGCCGCGTCGTCATGCTGCACCCGGCCGACATGGTCGAGCTCGGGCTCGTCGAGCGGCAGGTCGTCGATCTCGTCAGCGAGTGGACCGACGGCGAGCGCGTCGCCGAGAAGTTCATCGTCATCCCGTTCGAGCTGCCGCGCCGGTGCGCCGCGACCTACTTCCCGGAGGCGAACCCGCTGGTGCCGCTCGAGAGCGTCGCCGACCGCTCGAACACGCCGACGTCGAAGTCGGTCGTGATCCGCATCCGGCCGCGCTGAACGTGACTCCACGGCACGCCGACGGTGCCGCACCGCTGCGCGGTCGCGTCGCACGGCACGCTGTACGGGCTCGCGGCGCGCGGCGATCGCCTCGCGATCCTGTTCGGCTACGGCGTCGAGAACCACCGCGGGACCGACGAGCCGTCGACGGTGATGATGCTCGAGCTACAGCGCGGCCAGCGCGGTCCGTAGCTCGTCGCCGCGCTCGAGCATCTTGCCGTGCGAGATGATCACGCGCCGCAGATCCGGCGTCGCCGCCAGCTTCTCGAGCCCCGCCGCGAACGCCTTCTTGTCCTTGACGAAGAACAGCCGGAACACGCGCGGCACGGCCGGCCGGCCGGTCGGCGCGAGCATGAAGCCGATCACGCCGCCGAGCTTGGGCTGGTTCATCACCGCGTCGTTGAGCACGTAGCTCGTGCCCGACGGCGACTTCACCTCGACGACGCCCTCGTGCTGCTTGCAGCCTTCGAGGTGGTACATGCGCACGCCGTCCTCGCGCGGCCCGTCGTCGAACGTGCCGTCGACCGGCACGACCTGGGCGACGCGCTTCTTCGCGCCCGCGGGGCACAGCACGCGCAGCTGCGGATAGCGCTGCTTGAACACCTTCGCGTCAAGCCGGTGGAACCCGTTCGGCACGATCAGGATCTCGGGCGTGCCGAACGCCTCGAGCTCCGCCATCTGCTCCTCCTCGAGCGCGATCGCGTTGTGGACGAGCAGCCCGCCGCTCGCGAGCTTCACGACCGTCATCACGCGGCGCCCGCGCCCGTCGGGCAGCTCGCCCTCGACCCGCCACAGGTTCGGCTCGAGCTTCTCGATCGGCTTGTGCGGGAGGACCGTCCAGGTGTCGTAGGCCTTCGGCATGCGCCGACTTGTAGCATGCGTGTAGGATGGTGATGGTGCCGGCCGCGCTGCCCTCGGCCTTCGAGATCGGAGCGACGATCGCGGAGACCTACACGATCGAGGACACGATCGGGCGCGGCGGCATGGGCATCGTGCTGCGCGCACGGCACGCTCGTCTGCCGGGCAAGCAGGTCGCGATCAAGGTGCTCGACACCAGGCTCGCGACCGACGACATGCTCGCGCGGTTCAAGCGCGAGGCCCACATCGTCTCGGTGCTCGCGCACCCGAACATCGTCCACATCGAGGACTACAACGTCACGCCCGATGGCACGCCGTACCTGGTCCTGGAGTACCTGGCGGGAGAGACGCTCGCGGCGCGCCTCGCGCGGCGCGTGCTCGACGTCGAGGCGGTGCTCGCGATCGCTCGCCAGATCGGCTCGGCGCTCGCGGCGGCCCACTCGCGCGGCGTGGTCCATCGCGACCTCAAGCCGCACAACATCTTCCTCGTGCCGACCGAGGTCGGAGGAACCGCGAACGAGCTGGTGAAGGTGCTCGATTTCGGCATCTCGAAGCTCGTCGACTCCGACACCGTCCAGACCGGCGACAACGCGCTCCTCGGGACACCTCAGTACATGGCACCGGAGCAGATCGACGGCCGGACCCACGCGATCGACGCCCGCACCGACGTGTTCTCGTTCGGAGCGATCGTCTACGAGATGCTCGCCGGGCGCGCGGCGTTCGCCGGCAGCACGCTGGCGGACGTCGCTCACAAGATCGTCTACGAGCCGACGCCGCCGCTGCCCGAGCACGTGGCGGAGCCGGTCGTGGCCGCCGTGCGCACGGCCCTCGCGAAGGCTCCGGCCGACAGGTTCCCCAGCGCCGGCGCGTTCGTCGAGGCGTTGACCGGGAAGCGGATCTCGACGCCGAGCACGCAGACGCCGCGGCCTCGCGCGAGCGCCGCGTTCGCGGCGACGGTCGACTCGGGGAACGTCCCGGGGCCGACGCTCGAACGCTCGCCGCGTGCGCGCCGCCGAACCCTCGCGATCGCGGGCGCAGGCGCGATCGCGGTCGCGGTCGCGATCGGCGCGTACGTGCTCGCACGGCATGGCGGCGAGGCGCAGCTCGACCGCGATCGCATGCGCGCGATCGCGGAGCGACTGTTGACGAGCGACAGCATCGACGTCGACGGTCACCGCTATCGCGTCACGCGCGTCGGCACCGGGCAGCTGAGGACCGCGAAGTTCATCCTCGGTGGCCACAAGTACGAGGCGATCGAGCAGAACCCCGAGACGGCCAGCCACTGGGCGGACCTCGCCCGCCAGGGCCATCACGTCGTGCACTTCCGCGACCTCGCGACGAAGGCCTACCTGGCGGTCGTCGTCGACGGCGAGCCGGTCGACGAGACCACCGTCGAGGAGGAGCCGCGCTGACGGTCAGTCGAACACGACGGTCTTGCCGCTGTACACCATGATCCGATCCTCGAGGTGACAGCGCAGCGCCGCCGCGAGCACGCGCTTCTCGAGATCGCGGCCCTTGCGGACGAGATCGTCGACGGAGTCCTTGTGCGAGCAGCGTTCGGTCGCCTGCTCGATGATCGGTCCCTGGTCGAGGTCGGCGGTGACGTAGTGGCTCGTCGCGCCGATCAGCTTGACACCCTTCAGGTAGGCCTGGCGGTACGGGTTGGCGCCGACGAACGCGGGCAGGAACGAGTGGTGGATGTTGATGATGCGCGTCGGGAACCGCTCGACGAGCTCGGCCGACAGGATCTGCATGTAGCGCGCGAGCACGATCAGGTCGATGCCGGCGTCGTAGAGCAGGCTGATCACCTGCGCCTCCTGCTTCGCCTTCGTGTCCTTCGTCACCGGCAGGTGATGGAACGGGATCTCGAAGTGCTCGGCGATCGGCGCCGCGTCGGGGTGGTTCGACACGATCATCGCGACGTCGCACGGCAGCTCGCCGGCGCGGTGGCGCACGAGCAGGTCGTACAGGCAGTGCTCCTGCTTCGACACGAGGATCGCGACGCGCCGCTTGCGGTCGCCGTAGAGCCGGTAGTCCATGCCGTGGCGCTCGCACACCTCGCGCACGCTCGCCTCGAGCGCGACGCGGTCGGTCGCCAGCGTCGACAGGTCGAACCGGATGCGCTGGAAGAACATCCGCGCCACGCGATCGGTGTGCTGGTCGGCGTGCAGGATCTTGACGTCGTGCGCCTCGAGCACCTGCGAGATCGCGGCGACCACGCCGGGCTGCTCGGGGCAACCGACGAGCAGGGTCGCGAGCTGCGGCTTCGGTTTGGTCTTGACCGTGTGGGTGCCGGTCGCGGGCGTCACGACCGCCGCCGTGCCGGCGAGCTCGAGCGGCGGATCGTTGCGCAGCTCGATCGGCGTGACGTCGGTGGCATCGCGCCAGTCCGCGTCGCGCGTGAGAGTCCGCAGGCGGGTCACGGCTCAGAGGCTCCCGGTGAGCGCGAACCCTCCACCCGTCGTACTCGCCCACGGAGCCAGCGCCATGTGCTCCTTCTCGGTCTTGGCGCCCGTCAGGTACCAGTAGGTGCCCGCGCCGAGCGCGATCACGCCCGTGATGCCGACGGCCCAGCCGTAATCGATCAGCTTCGCCGCCGAGGCCGCGTTCGCGATCGACGGATCGTTCGGCGGCGCGGCGCACTGGTGCGTCGACAGGTCGCAGTTGCCCGGCATCTTGAGCAGGCCGACGACGCCGAGGATCGCGCCGCCCGCGGTCAGCACGGCGCCGCCGTAGACGAGCACCTTCGCGCCGCCGGGGTGGGTCGTCTTCGGACCCGAGGGCTTCTTGACCGCGAGATCGGCGCGCGCGGCGGCCGCCGCGGGCGACGGCACGCTCGGCGATCCGAACGTCGCGGCGACCGTGCGGCCCTTCTCGCCGGTGCCGATCACGACCGTGACCATCTGCTCCTTGCCGCCGCTCTGGAACTTGATCGTGTGGCTGCCGGGATCGACGTCGTGCGCCGAGCCGTCGAGCCTGGTCGCGACGAGGATGCCGTCGACGTACACGGTCGTGTCGGGGAGGTCGGCGCCGCTGCCGTCGCGCGCCACGAACGTCATGCTCGGCTGCAGGCGCCCGAGGTCGTCGGCAAAGCGCGCGCAGTCGCCCTGGACGAGCGCGGGGCACGAGGGCTGCGCGCACGTCAGGAACAGCTTGCGCGCGAGCGACAGCTTGTTCTGCTCCTTCGCGTCCTGGCCGCGGCTGTGCGCGTCGAGACACTCCTCCTTGGTCATCTCGCCCGCCCGCGCGAGCGGGCTGGCGGCGACGAGGGCGGTGGCAATCGCGGCAACGAGTCGGATCTGGCTCATGTCGGCTCCTTCGCGGCTCACAGGCACTGCGGCTTGAAGATCTTCTTGTCACCCTGGAAGTAGTAGGGCGGGTTGCAGTCGATGGCGGGCTTCTGCTCGGCGGCGGGCGCGGGCGGTGGCGCGGGCGGCGCAGCAGCCGGCGGCGGCGCGGGTGCGGGCGCCGGTGCGGGCGCCGCGGTGGTCACCGGACGGCGCGCGGCCGGCGGCATGTGCGTGACGCGGTTGCGCGTGATGACCGTCGGGCGCGGAGGAGTCGGATGCGCCGGCTCCTCGCGAGCCTCGTCGCCTGGCGGCGGCACGATCGGCATCGGCTCGGGCGTCGCGGCCGGCGGTGGCGGCACGACGGGCGCCGACGCGGTCGCGGCGACGGGCTGCGCGACCGGCGGGGCCGCCGGCGGCGGCGTGACCGCGGCGGCCGGCGCGATCCCCGGCGGCGCCGGCGCGGGATCGGGCGTCGTCGACGAGTCGTGCGCGAGGAACACGATGAACCCGATCGACAGCGCGACGACGAGCACGCCGAGCGCTGCGACGAGCGTGCCGAGCCGGCGCGCCGGCGGCCGCGGCCTCTCGGCGGTGACGCCGGGCTTGGTCTCGCCGCTCTGCACGGGCGCGACGGTCGGCAGCGTGCCGGGGATCGGCGTGTTGGTCGACAGCCGGCGCGGCGCCGAGCTGAGCGCGTTACGGCGCCAGCTCGCCTCCTCCTCGGCGATCACGCGGTCGCGACCCTCGAGAAACGCCTTGCCGAGCGCCTTGAGCCACGCGGCGACGCCGGTCGGCGATGCGGGCGGTACCGCGGTCGCGAGCGCGGCCTCCATGTCGGCGGCCGTCTCCCAGCGCTCGTTCGCGTCGACCGACAGGCCCTTCTTGATGATCGGCTCGAGCGTCTGCAGCTGCTTCCACCGGTTCTCGCCGAGCCACTCGCGCTCCTGCGCGAGCGCGTCGGTGATCGTCGGCAGCGAGCCCGACAAGATCTCGCCGACGAGCTCGGCCTCGGCCTGCGCGCCGCCGTGCATGCGGTGGCCGACGAGCAGCTCCCACAGCACGACGGCCATCGCGTAGATGTCGCTCTGGCGCGTCGCCGAGCCCTTGATCTGCTCGGGCGCCGAGTAGGCGAGCTTGCCCTTGAACACGCCCTCGCGCGTGATGTGCGCCGCCATCGACGCCTTCGCGACGCCGAAGTCGAGCAGGCGCGCGGTGCCGTCGGTCGCGACCATCACGTTCTGCGGCGACACGTCGCGGTGGACGATGTTGAGCGGCATGCCCATCTCGTCGACCGTCTCGTGCGCCGCGTTCAGCCCGGCGAGCACCTGACACGCGATCGACACGGCGACGTTGATCGGCACGTGCGTCTTCGCCTCGTGCGCGGTGCGCAGCAGCCAGTGCAGCGGCACGCCGTGGACGTACTCCTGCACGAGCACGACCTCGTCGCCGGTCGTCACCACGTCGAGCACGGGCACGACGTTGCGGTGGTGGACCTTCGACGCGATCCGCGCCTCGTCGAGGAACATCTGCACGAACTCGGCGTCCTCGGCGAACTCCGGGTGGAGCCGCTTCGCGGCGACGATGCGGCTGAAGCCCTCGTCACCCATGAGACGCGCGATGTGGATCGTCGCCATGCCACCACGCGCGATCTGGCGGTGGAGCATGTAGCGACCGATCGTGATCGCGTGATGCTTGTGCGCTTCGCTCGGTACTGTCATGAACCCTCGCTACTCGAAGAACTGGATCGGGCTGCCCTGGGTCCAGAAGTAGAGGTTCTTGAACGTGCCGTCCGGCTGCAGCGACGTGCCCCACACCGAGTTCGAGTACTGGTGGTTCGTCGGCGAGAACCCCGACGTCGCGCCGATGCCGAGGCTGAGGTCCGGCAGCGCCTCGAACGAATCGACGAGGCCCTGCGGCGTGAACGGACCCTTGTGCGCGAGCAGGCCGGCGATGAACACGCGCGCGCCGACGTAGCCCTCGAGTGACGTGAAGCTCGGGGTCGCGCCCTTCGCCGCGATCAGCGCGTTGTACGCGGTGACGACGTCGCTCGAGTCGCTCTGGTAGTTCGGCACCACCTGCGAGACGACGACATCCTGCGTGAGGTCCATCGGACCGGTCGGCGTCGTCACGGTCTGGCCCTTGAGCCGATCGGCGAGCGAGTTCGCGCCGACGAACGAGATGTTGCTGAAGTAGAGGTGCAGGCGCGTCGCCTTGCCGAGCGAGGTCTGCAGGCCGTCGAACTGCCAGTTGCGCAGCGCCTGGATGAAGGTCGCGCCGGCGCCGTACGTGTCGGTCATCATCACGCCGACCGCGATCGTGGGGCTCGCGTCGTTCGTCAGCAGGTTCGCGAGGTAGTTCTCCGCGGCCACCGCCTGCGACGGCACGCTCGTGTCGTCGTTACGCGTGTAGCGGAAGCGGACGATCGGGTTCGTCGGATCGGCGCTGGCAGGGAACGCGCCGATCACCTGCATGTACGCGGCGACGATACCGTTGTAGCCGGCCTGGCCGTAGGAGTCGTTCTGGTCGAACGACAGCACGTACCGGTAGTCGCCGACGCCGCGCTTGTGGAACAGCTCCATCGTCGCGCGCGCCTCCTCGGCGTAGCTGGCGCGGACGTTGAAGATGTACTTGCTGCAATCGCCGCACGTCGTATCGCGGAGGATCGTGCCGGCGCCGGTGAACGCGCCGAAGAACACCGTGTTCGTCTCGACCGCGATCGGCGCGGTGCGCAGCATCGTCGGCGTGCCGACGTTGCCGAGGAACGCGAGCACCGCCTGCGGGCCGCGCTGCATGCCGGTCATCGACACCGGCGTGTTGCCCGCGATCATCGCGGCCGTCGACGGGCACACCGGGTTCTGGCTCGTGGTCTGGACGTCGACGAGCGCGCGCGCGTTCTGCTCGGCGAGCGTCGGATCGTAGCCGTCGTCGCGGAAGTCCATCGTGAGCTGACGGCCGCGGATGCCGCCCTTGCCGTTCTGCTCGTCGAACGCGAGCTGGATGCCGAGCTTCATCGCCGTGCCGAGCGCCTGGTTCGTGCCGGTCAGCGGCGCGCTCGTGCCGATGACGAGCGGAGCGTCCTCGGCGTGCACGCAGACCGGGTTGTTCTCGCGGAGCTCGCACACCAGGCCGGTCCCGCAATCGCTGTCGACCGCGCACGGCTTGGGTTCGAACCCCGTCGAGCATGCTTCCAGCGTGATCAGGCAAGCGAGCCACGTCCTCATAGTCGCCACCCTCGCACGCACGAGAATGTCGGATGCAAGGGCCGTGAACGTCCACACTGTCGCGAGGCGTGAACCTCGTTACAGAGTTCGACCTGATGGTTCGAGAATGCCCCCCGGTGAGATAGCGCGCGCGCCTCTCTTGTCGGGAGTTGGTTCGCGTCCCAACAGAAATCGGCGCGACCGCACGCCGCGCGCTGGTCCGTGAGGTCAGCGAGAGGGCCGCTTGCGGGGCCGCTTCGCCGTCGTCGGCATCTGCACCCCGAGCTCGGCGACGTCAAGCTTGCTGATCGCGGCGAGGTCTCCTCGCCGCGTCGTCGAGATCGTCGGGTACTCGCCGCGCGACGCCTCGACGAGGCCGGCGCCCTCGAGCGCGCGCAGCAGATCGAGCACGTGCTTCTGCGACCAGCCGCGCAGGCATCCGCGTTGTGGCAGATCGTCGAAGCGCGCGTCGTCGTCGGTGCCGGTCGCGAGCGCGGCGATCCGCGTGCGGCCGAACCGACCGTGCAGCGCGCCGACGAGGAACAGCACGTTGCGGATCGCGTCGACCTCGCTTGCCGACAGCCCGGTCGGGCGGCCGTGCGCCACGGCCTCGCAGTTGTCGCACGCGCCGCAGCGGCGGCTCCGATCACGCCAGTCCTCGTCGCCGAAGTACTCGAGCAGGAACTGGCGCCGGCACCGCGGGTTGTACGCGAAGTCGATCATCGTGCGCAGCTTGCCGCGCTCGAGCTCGGCGCGGCGCTGGAGCGACGCGACGTCGAGCGGCGCAAACTGTCCGGGCGCCGGACGCTGCGCCTGCATGCCATCCTCCCCCCGCGCGAGCATGCCGTGGCGCTCGAGGATGCGCAGCGCCGCGCCGATCGACGCGCCGCTCGACTCCCCGGGCAGCAGCTGCTTGAGCCGCGCCTCGAGGTCATCGGACACGCCGAGCTCCGGCCGATCGTGCAGCGTCTTCCAGATCCCGCGCAGCAGCTCCGGCGACGGGAACGACGCGTCGATCAGGAACTCCTGCAACCGGATGTCGCCGTGGTTGAACAGCACGATGCAGCGCGTGGGCTTGCCGTCGCGGCCGCCGCGGCCGGCCTCCTGGTAGTACGCCTCGGGGCTGCGCGGGATGTCGGCGTGGACGACGAGCCGGATGTCGCTCTTGTCGACGCCCATGCCGAACGCGTTCGTCGCGACGATCACGTCGAGCTTGCCCGCCATGAACACGTCCTGCGCCTTCTCGCGGACGTCGTCCTCGAGGCCGGCGTGATAGACGCGCGCGCGCATGCCGGCCTGCTTGAGCGCGGCCGCGTACGTCTCGGCGTTCTTGCGCGTCGCCGCGTAGACGAGCGCGACCCCACCATCGCGCATGCGCACGAGCTCCGCGAGCCGCTCGGGCTTGTCGGCCGCACCGCCGGACTT